>JADZFJ010000212.1 GCA_020849935.1 Crocinitomix sp.
CCAATTAAACTCTGAAAAACAGCATGTTATTATTTTTGAGTAAAAAAAGTGCGGAAAACAGGAAAGAAAACAACAAACAAAAAATATTAACCACTGTTTTAACGATCGCACATAAGCAACTAGTTGATGAATGGGAAGAGCACAAAAATTAGATAGAAGAGTTAAAATCTGATGGTTCTTCAAGAGTTTATTAAGAACATGAAAGAGCAAGTTTTGAAGACAAAATATCCCTCAAGGTACTGAATCAATTCTTGATGAAGATATCCGTCAACTTGCAAAAAGAATTGCCTCACATTTCAAATGGCAAATCGATTGGAATGAATGATTTAATAAAAATCTAACCAAAAAAAAAACAATCCCTACTTCAAATCCAAATCATAAATATCCCCTGACCTAACACCTTTGCCAAAAAGGTAGCTGACAGAAAAATGAAAATGGCGATATGGTTTGGTTTCACCTGTTTGAACGCTTGAACGGTAAGGTAAGAGCCCATAATTATAATAAGCATTAATTCCAATGCGGTCAAATTCAATTCCTACACCTCCTCGAATGCCAAAATCAAGGTTGTTTAAGCCAGTTTTGGAAGTTCCATCGGTAAGTAGATAGGACGACGCTGGTGGTAAAAATCCTGCAATGGTTCCTGTTGGGTCAAGGGCTGCGAAGTCAACTACTTGTAAAACTGGGATGTTGGTGGTTTGTTCCGTTTGTGTGCGTGCAAACACCATATAACCTACGTAAGGACCAAGAAAAGCGTTAAATTTATCGTAATGAAAGGTTCCTAAAATGGGAATTTCTACGTAAAATTGGTTCACTTTTGATTTGGTTTTGTTGTAAACACTCAAATCTAGGTTATCCCCACCTAAAAAATCTTCTAAGCCAAATAAGTTTAGAATACTGGTATCCGCGGTTGAATTAAAATGCGTTTTTTGAGTG
Organism: Crocinitomix sp.; assembly: GCA_020849935.1. Lineage (GTDB taxonomy): Bacteria > Bacteroidota > Bacteroidia > Flavobacteriales_D > Crocinitomicaceae > Crocinitomix. Next base: position 934 of record JADZFJ010000212.1, read on the forward strand.
AAAAAAGCGCCCGCGCGGAGTCCAAAATAATCGTTTAAATTATACGTAGCCACACCGCCTAAATGAAAGGTTGGTTTAAAACTTGTCCCAAAAGTGTCGGTTTGTGTGGGGATTGTATTCACCCCAAACTCAGGACCAAAACCCCATTTTTGAGCGGAAATTGAGTGTGACACACAAAAAAGTAAAGTCACTAAGATTGATTTTGTAACAGTCATAATTAGAAATTTGTTGTATTTACCGTGCGAAGGGCACCATACCATTTAATTATTTTTTCACCCACACCTGGCACGTCTATGTGAACAATGTACATCCCACTTGCAATAGGTATTTCTTGGTAATTTTTTAGCGTCCAATCTACATATGTCAAGGCATTGTCTTTTTGGATGGTTTTTACCAAACCTCCATTCATGTTAAAAATGTTTATTTCACAGGTTTCCGGAAGGTTGGTAATTTTTACCCGCGAATCAATAGGCGTTGTTTCGTAAGTCGAATAGGCATAATACGGATTGGGTACAATTTTTATTTGATCCAATGCCGCAATGGCTTGTTGGTTTTGATTGTACTGGGTATGAATGCCATTGGTGGTAAAACGATAGGCTGGTAATCCATCATTAATTCCTGTATAAACTTGTGTTTGATACGGATGATTTACTCGCATTTGCATTCTCAAATCGGAGGCAAGGATTGTCTGATCTTGTGCCAATAATGGAGCTACAATCCACGTACAATTTTTCCAAGCGGTGATATAATTGGAGGCGTTTTCTTCCGATAATTTTTCATGCAGCCAATTTCCGTTGTCATAACCCGGCATTCCGCTGTCATCCACATTGATTCCAAAAACATAAATAAAATGTCCTCCACCAATGGTTGGTTCGCCAAGATAAGTGCTTAACTCGCTCGTTGGATTCCACAACATATCGCGCCCATTTGAACCATTGAGCCAAGAGTTTTCTCCAAACGCCATATTTAAACGTTCACCAGTTTCAACGTCAATGACGTAGCCCGGAAACCAACTCATGCCAGTGCCAGCTATTTCTTTTCCGTTGATGTCTTTCGAGCTAGATTTACGCAATTTCATGATGGATGAATTGCCAATATTTTGATCGTTTAAATGCCCCGTTTCTATGACTGGACATTGGGTCCATTTTGTTTGGTCGCGCGTAATCACAATATCAATTCCATGCAAATCGCCAAAACTTGATTTTGCTTGACTGGCAATAGGTGAATACCACGAACTTGGGTTTCCTGTCACCTCATCATAAGTAGCATCAGGATAACCAATTGGCATTCCGATATATTCGCTTCCAGCCAATTTAAAAGGGCCAACAATTCCGTTTAGCAATCCTTCAAATTTTTGTTCAAAATCGACATTTTTGTCTTTATAATAACATGGATTAAATGGAGTAGTGCCAAGACATTCTTCGGTAGTTGGTGTAAAAGATCCCGAACGAATCCAGTTGGTAGCATTAAATTGATCCGAATCTTCGTTTCCAGTTAACCACCTATTAGAAGAATCCGCATAAACGATGCGGGCATTAATTGGGTCGGTTTGATAATTCAAATATCCACCTGATTTATTGGTATAATAAGATTGAATAATTTCAACTGAAATTCCCCATTCAGGAATCAAGATATCACCAGCAAAATCAATCGAATTTTTGGAAAAAACGGTGTCATTACTTCCCAAATTAACGAGGTACCAATCGGCTTCATCTAAATCATCTGGATCTTCGGCAGTAAAATATAGTTCAAAATCGTTTGCTGGGAGATTTAAGGGATCAATTACTTTAATTTGAATAGGTCCTGCACCCGTTTTATAGGTTAATTCGTCCAAACTTCCATTTGCTAAAATCGAGGTTTCAGATTCGTCTGAAATTTCGGTCCAATTTCCGCCGTTCCCCCAACCGTCAATGCGTGTGATCGGAATTTGATACCCATATCCCACCGAAGCAATGGTGCCGCCGTTTTCTGGATTGGGTGAATGTGGAATTCCCGCATACGAAATAATTTCACCCAACGCAGCTTTACGGCTGGATAAAAATGGCTTTTTCTGCCCATCGATGGCAGTGGGAACATCTGGATCGTATTTTTTATATTCATTGGATGCATAAGCAATCGCCATGTAATAATAGGTTTTAAAATTCACCAATTTCCGATCGCCAATAGCAAATAAATCTTCTTTGACACTGAATGAATGCCGAAGTCCTGTATTTTCACCTTCCACCATTACCGTAGGAATAGATGCACCAATTTCGTCATCGTATTCGTAATTCACCAAACGCGCAATAGAATCTTTTATGTCGCATTGATAAACTAAACGGGCTTTAGAAAGATCATACAATTGTGTAGGAGAAACTTCTTCATTTGCTAATTGATAAACTTGATATCCTTGAAAACTGTAAAAATTATCAAAGTCTTCGATTCCGCCTGGATTAATTAAAAAAGGATCCAATTCACGGTAATTTTCAGCAAAATTATTTGAATTTGATTCATTAAAAATGGAGATCACCAATTCGTTTTCTAATTCTTGTACAGATAATTGAGGTGCATGTGGACCATCCAATACTTTAAAGCAATTGTCAAACAATGCTTGTGCTTTATCATCCGCTTTTTGTAAAGCAATCACCGATTGAAAAGGATCTCCTGAAACAGATCTTGCCCAACAAATTCCAGTGGTAATATTATTGACAGCACCCGGTTTCAGCACGAAAGGTCCTGAAGATTGAGCAAATCTTCGATCGTAAGGAACATTTCCCGCGGTTTGTTCTGTCCAAACGGCTTGCGGAACGCCTTCGGTTCCCCAACCTAAGGTATCCGTATCACCAGGAAACATGTAATTTGCTTTTACCGACGAAAGGGCATCCGGATGACTTTGGTGGCCACTTCCTCCATAAACCAAAGGAGTTCCATCTTTCCAAAATCCGCTGAGGTAATTATAATAATCTTGCCCTGAAATTGGGTCGGTTTGGGCTGGAATTCCGCCTCCACCGGTATTATTGTAATACAAAAATCGGCGCATACCAAGACGTTCGTTGTCCACAATTCCATCCCCATATCCAATTCCTAAACCGCTGTAAGGAATCCCTTTTTTATCAAATATTTCATCCAAGGATGTGCTCCCATCTACAAAAATTGGGTTATCCATATTGTCGTTATCCAAATAAGGTCCCTCAAAAAAATCTACCCCAGCCGAAGGTGGACTTGAACCATATCCCAAATATCCTCCTAAATTATCATCGTACGAATCGCCATTATAGCAATAGCCCAACCCACGTGTAACATCACAACCCACATAATCATCGTTTGGATTTCCCAAAGCAGCATCGATAAATACGCCAAAATAGGTGTTGTACAAAGTTTGTGTCGAACGATTGACCAATTCGTAATTGTAAAAAGTCATGTCGTTAATCTCATCATTGGTAGCAAAGGCAAAAGCTTGACATCTAATTTCCATGCCTAACGGATTGGCTCCTGTTTCTGTGTGGATATTTCCTTTGTCGTTCATAACCCACCAAACTGTTTGATCGCCAAATAAGGTCACTGTTCGGTCGGTGCGACAATTAATTTCTTTTTCAATGTCATACCAAGGATAATCCCCTTTTGTTGGTTCGTACGTGCCATTTTCATCGCGGTCGTAAAAAGGCGCTAAATAATAATCTTGTCCGAGTGCTGTATTTCCATGCGCTGGCCATTCAAGGATTGACAGGGGAATTTCATATTCTGGAAATTGAGTAGCTTGAATGTTTGTTCCATTTTCTGCATCCGCCAAACCAGCTTTAAACCAAGAGTCAAAAAGTCTTACTTCGTCTTGTGTCACCACAAAATGGCGATCGTATTTTTCACATTCAGATGGAACGATTTCAGCTTCACCCGTATTTGTTAGCGGACCTGTCCAATAATCTTGTCCCTCGCGGTAACGAACAGCAGCAATTTTTAATTGACCATTGATATCAATTCCTCCCAACCAAAGTGCTGAGGTAAATAAGGCCATGATGCCAGATCCTTTGGGGACTTCATATTGAGAGAGATTTTGACCAGCAATTTGCCATAAATTTCCTCCCGAATGAATTAGTGCTTTTACATTGTTAAATTCCAAAAAAGTAGAGGCTGATGCAGGTGCACATCCTGCCGCACGATCGTCTCCAAGAGATCCAGTATGGCTTCCAGTGAGCGGTTGTGCTTGGCTGTAAATAGTTGCCAAGAATGCTATACAGAGAAATTTTATTTTCATACGACGCAATTTAATAAAATTTTGAATAGGCAATTACATCGGAATCAAACAAAAAATCGGAAAATTCTACCTCTCTTTTTTCAAAAGGATGGCTAGATTACTATTTATTTACGCACTAATTGCACCGTTCCTTGTCCATCAAATGAAGTCCCGTTTGTTGAAACTGCTTCGTACACATAAAAGTAAACACCAGATACACAGTCATCCCCGTTTAAATCTGTACCATCCCACCCATCATTTATCGAATTTAATTCAGCTACTTTTACACCCCATCTATTTTGAATAATACAATTGAAAGTTTGGATTCCAATCGTCTTAAATTCAAAGGTAAATTCGTCATTAATTCCATTTCCTCCTGGGCTAAAGATATTTGGTGCAACAAATTTTGGTTGGACATGCACGATAAGATTCTTACAGGTGGTGTCTGCGCAGCCATTTTTATTGATTGCGATGAGACAAACCTCATAAATTTTCTCTCCCACATAACTTGTGTCTGGTTGATAGAAATAACTGTCCGTGATTTCCCAACTGGCGTTTGGATGATCGAGGTTCCAGAAAAATGTTGTATCGGCTAAAGGATCTCCTCCGTTGGTAAAATTTTCAGAAAGATTGGTAAAACTGGCCACTACTAATTCTGTTCCTTCCAAACTTGCATCCAATTGGTCAGAATTCACGCTGAATTCGGCTATTGGACTGATTGAATCTAAGACCACTACTTGTGTGAGTACGCATCCATTATTGTCTATGACGCTAATTTCGTAATTTCCAGCATTTAGTCCTCCCCAAGTAGAACTTGTAGTGGTTGCACCCGTTTCTAAATTTTCCCATAAATAGGTGTAATCAGGCGTACCACCTGTGACCGCTGCAAACACCACCCCATTTCCTGACTGGTACCCATAAAGTCGACACATGGCAGGGGTTTTACCCAATTCAGAAAAAATCATTTCATCTGGTTGAGAAATGGTGAAATTAACATTATTGGCACAGCCATTTTCATCAGTTAAGAGCAAAACATAATCTCCAGCCGGCATATTATACGCCGAATCGACACCAATTCCGTTTGAACCAAAATAATTAGGAGTCCATACGTACGAAATATTCCCATACTCACCTTGCGCATTGTAGACAGAATCAACCGTAGCAATTCCTGTTGCATCGCCAAAACACAGTGGGTCTATGGTAGATAAGGTAGCATAAATAGAGTCGGGTTGGAGCATTTCGAAAATTAAGGTATCAATACAACCAAGGGCATCGGTCGCATAAACTGTATAAATTCCTGCCGTCATGGAATTAAAAGTCGCGCCTGGTGCGGGGTTTGTTGGTACCCATGTATATTCAATCGGTGCTTCACCTAAAACTACATCTACGGTCGCCGAACCGTCAGAAAATCCGTAACATGTCACGTAATTTGCTTCGACTGTATCTAATCCCATGTCATCACCCGTAATTATTTCGATCTCTTGATAGAAGGCACATTCGTTAGAGTCTACCACCAAGATTTCATAAGTTCCTACACACAAATCTTCTAAAGTACCTGTTGGATTGATAGTTCCATTAAACTCATACACGTAAGGCGCAGCACCATCAACAGGTGACACAACAATAGAACCATTACACGCTCCTTCACAAGATTCATCGACAGTAATTACGTCACATTCAATCGAATCTAATTCAAGAATTTCGATGGTAGCAGAGAAATAACAAGAGTCGATATCTAAAACAGTGAGCGAATAGGTGCCGGGACATAAATCGGTGTAAATTCCTGTGGCATTAATTTCACCATCTAAGTTGAAAATAAAAGGAGGAAAACCTCCTACAACCGAAATATTGGCTGTTCCGTTACAATCTGCATTACAAGTTTGGTTAGTAACATCGATGATTAATGAACCGGGAGCACCAATCAAGACTTCAATAGAATCCACTCGTGTGATAGTGTCACCAATGCCATTGTCCCATTTAACCGTTGCGGTGTACCATCCAGCACAAAGATCCGTCGCGGTTGGCGTTGTCTGACCACCAGGCATCCACACCACACTCGAAAATTCAAGTTCTGGGCAGTCACTTTCAGGAAGGATAGTGGCTGTTCCTTCGCAAAAACCACAAGGTTGTGGTGTCATTGAAAGGGATAAATCTACGAAGTCGTAATCCCAAGATTCAGCAAAGTTTTTACCCGAAGCAAACATTTGTTCTCGCGTAAAACGAATGTCATAACAGGTATCTTGTAATGAATACGATTCGATGTATTCCAAATCGTGGGTGTAAACGATCACGCTGTCTTCGGTACCCACATACACATTTCCACAAGGATCTGTGTCGATTCCACCGCAAAAAGCCAAATCGCCGTATGGGGTTACATCCAAAGGAGTTACCTCTTCTGATCCTAATAAGGCTCCTGTAGTTTTGTTCCAACGATAAAGGAAATCTCCATCGTAGGTATAAACATCTTGTGAAACAGCAATTCCGTTGTACCCATTTACGGAATACCATGTTGGCCCTTCGCCCGTCATTACTTCATGTCCTAAATACGCAATACACGAAATTTCTTTAAAGGTGTGGCTGGTTGGCGCTGCCCAAGCAATGCTAGTAGGATCAGCTAAATCAATCTTATACAGGGTATTATTATAAAGAGGAACTGCATCTCCAGAGCAGAGCAAATAATAATATTCGCCTAACAAATCAATGTCTAATAATGTGGCATCTGTTAAATTGGGAGGAGAAGGCACCAAAGGTGCATATTGAGAGCGCGTTGTTAAATCCCCATCAATAATCACAATGTGCGATTCTCTGGGCAATCCACCCGCACCAATCACTAATTTGTCAGTTGCAGGATTATAATTTAGTCGCCATAATTCCCCGGGATCGTCGTCATCTGGATCTAGGTAAAGACTTGCTGTTACAATGCCCGCCGAATTTAAGCGCCATACGTCTTGAATCCCTAAAAAGATGGTCACAAACATGTAATAAGTATCACCGTTGTGCGGATTCATATCCATTCCACCATAAAAGGAGTTTAAAGCACCAGGACTTAACCATACCCATTCTAAAGTTCCCGTATTATCATAATGTGCAATTTCGTTTCCAATTTGACCGAGCACCGAACAATTTCCTTCAAAATCTGCCGCAACATCATACCCTTGTTGAACGTCGGTGAAAGGCAGGGCAGGCACCAACCAAGGGTCAATGATCAAGGTTTTGCTCTTGTCATAATTGTCTATAAAAAAACCAACTGTGTTTTTTGAACTAAGGACATAGTTAGTTTTAATTTTGGTGGTTGCGTTTTCTTCCCAAGCTGTTGGTGCAAGGTCTAAAAATGGATCTACCTGCGATTCGATATACAGGTCGCCATTTTCATGGATGGAAACTGCGGCATCAAGAAATTGCAGTTGAATCTTTGCTGAGTTTCCTCCGGGGTGAACAATAAAATTATATTTCAAACCACCGGTTTCTGGTAATTCAAATTTAAGGTCAATATTTGGGTAAATATTGTGGTAGGTTAATTCTTGAAACGTTGAAGCGAGAATTGTTTTTTCCGTATTTACCTTATCTTGAAAATTTATGGTGTGTTTATTCGGCGTACTTGGATTGATTTGAGCTGTAGCACTTGAACCTAGCCATTTCATTTGAAAATAGTGAATTTGAATTGGATTAAGTGGTTCGCCATGCTCCATTTTTTCATGTCGTTCTCTTAATTCTGTTCCTGATAATTTTTCTTTTTGACCTACAATTAATTGATCTTTAGCGAAATAAAAGTAATAATCACCATATCTTCCATGGAATAAAATTTCACTTTCAAAAAGGGGATCATACAAACCTTTATTTTCTGCAAACCCTAGATTTGAAAATGGTTTTTGCACCCAATGCGATTTTAGATCTTGAGAAAATCCAGTCCAACAAATCAGGAAGAATACAAAAAGTAGTACGCGCATTAAGTGTTTATTTACTTTAAAGAGACGTAATTTACGAAATAAAGGTTGATTAATTTGCTAAATGTTGAAAGTAATTGTGAATTAAGTCGACGAAAGAGACCTAAACCGGAGAAAAAAGTATGTTGAATCGAATTAGTTTAGGGATTATCTTTCTTTTATGCGCATGTAATTTTGAGGCAGAACCGTCAGAAGATATCCTTCAATGGCAGCCATTTGAAGAAGGTGTTTTTGATGAGGCAAAGAAAACAAAGAAATTGGTTTTTTTAGAAATTGGCGCAAATTGGTGTCATTGGTGCCACGTGATGGATGACAGCACCTATTCGGATAAAAAGGTACAAGCTTACTTGAATGAAAATTTTATTTTGTGTCGGGAAGATCAAGACGAACGACCAGATTTGTATGCAGCCTACAAAAAATGGGGTTGGCCAGCAATTGTTGTTTTCGACGAAAATGCCGAAACCTTACTTTTATTAAAAGGATTCCAAGAAAAATCCAAATTTCTGTCGATCCTAAAAAAGGTGGTGGAAAATCCGATTCCGATCACCTCCGAAATGGGAGATTCTAGTTCTTCAAATCAACCCATAGAAATTGCTGTATTAGACAACGAGCATAAAAAAAACCTTGATTTTACACAAGGGGGAATGATAAGTGTGAATCGAAGTTTATATTCTGTGACTTTTCTATACGCCTTGTCACGCGCAAAAGACGACGATTCGTTAAAAAAATGGGCAGATTTGACCTTGGAAAATTCGTATCAACTAGTTGATCCTGTTTGGAGTGGAGTTTATCAATATTCAGCAAAAAGTAGTTGGGATCATCCCCATTATGAAAAATTATTGCGGATTCAGAGTGATTACATTCACGCATACAGTATTTATGGGGGCATGAATAATGCACAAGAAGCCATTCAAAAAGCCGAAGAAATTTATGGTTATTGTCAACGATTTTTAAAATCCGATAATCCTCTTTTTTACAATAGCCAAAATGCTGATTTAAAATCGGGAGAACATTCGGAAGAATATTATGCGTTAAATGAAGTAGCAAGGTTAGAATTAGGCACACCTTCAGTGGACAAACGAATTTATTTAAAAGAAAATGCTGAGCTGATTTTAGCCCTTTCCAAATTAGGTGCAGCTACGGATAAGGTTGAATATGTGTCGAAAGGCATACAAATGACGGAGTTTATTTTGAAAAATTATAAAGGAAAAAACGGACTTTTTAGTCGCGAGAAAGGGAACGAATCCCTTTATTCATTGGCTGATAATTCGGTGTTTTTAGAAGTATTAATGAGCTATTATCAATTAACAGGCAACCAATTATACCTGAAAGAGGCCGAAAAATTAGGTCATAAAATCATCGAATATTTTGATGCTCCAAATGGTCTTAACGCGACAAAAGGCACAACACCTTTGCCTCCTGTCATTGTCAGCAAAGATAATTTAGAAGGCATCATGCGACTAAATTATTTAAGTTATTTGACCGGTGATGAAACGTTCAAAAAATATGCGCTTGAAAAATTTGCCAAGTTAAACGATTCAGAAACAACTAAAAAGGAAAATACTAAAACATTAGTTATACAAGCAAAACAACAATTGGAAAACGAACCATTTCAAGTTAAATTAATTTCAAACGGGGAAAATGAAGAAGCAAAAAGGGCATTTTTAACAGAGTTATTACTTCAACCAGTGCCTTATTTCATATTTAAAGAACTTTCGGTGGAGGAGATGACAACCGAAGAAAACGAAATGTTTGGAACTGTCGAGCCTGGAACCCTATTTATGTGCACCTCCTCCTATTGTTCGGCACCCATTCGAAAACAAAGTGAATTAAGAACATTTTTGAACGAACAAAAATGAACTTGAGCAAATTGAAAAGGTTATCTTTGTAAACGAATGAATACAAGACTCCTTCCTGCCTATTTACTGACATTTGTTAATACATTAGGATATAGCATCTTAATGCCAGTTTTGCCTTTTATTGTGGCAGGATACGGCGCGCCGAAATGGGTGTTTGGATTAATGTTATCACTTTATGCCGCATTTCAATTTATTGGAGCACCATTTTTAGGCGCTTTATCAGATGCTTGGGGTCGGAAACCGATTTTGTTGATTAGTCAAGCGGGCACCCTGTTGAGTTGGTTTATCTTTTTGATTGCTTTGTATCTTCCGAATTATACTTTATTTGGCCTTGCGATTGGATTAATCGTGATAGGATTTTCAAGGGCTTTGGACGGGATTACGGGGGGGAATACGTCGGTTGCAAATGCGTATATTTCGGACATTACTACCCGCGAGGAAAAATCGTATATTTTTGGATATTTGGGGGGGATTACAGGAATTGGAATGATTGTCGGGCCTGGAATTGGGGGATTAACTTCTTCAACCGCTCTCGGATTTAAAGGAACGATTATCGTTGCCATTTTGATTTCGATTGTTACCTTATTGGCGATCATTTTTTGGTTAAAAGAATCGTTACCAACCGAAAATAGGACGCCCCGTCAAAGAGGATCGGTCTTTAAAGGGTTATTGATTTTAAGACGATACCGGGCACTGAATGCCAATCCAATTATCAAATTGCTTTTTATTACCAAATTATTTTTTTCGGTGATGATGGCATTTTACATTTCTTCCATCGCACTTTTTATCATTGATTTGTTTGATTATAATGAGCGTGAATTGGGAATATTTATGTTAGTGGTTGGCTTATTTTTAGCATTTAATCAAGCGTTTATGTCTCGCCGAGTCATCAAAAAAATCGGTGAATTTCCAACCTTGTTGTTAGGATTAGCATTGTCAGCTATTGGATTGATTTGTATTACATTAACGTCGAATTTTTGGCTCTATATTTCTTTTTACTATATTATGAATCTAGGATTATCCCTTAGTTTTCCAACCTTTAATGCCTTAATATCCATTCATGCCGACCCTAAAAAATTAGGCGAAGTGATGGGAGTGAGCGAGTCGATAAATTCATTTTCACTGGCCATCTTTCCTATTTTTGGAGCGGCACTTTACGGGTTTTTTGGATTTCCGGTCTATTATTTCTTTGCAACCCTTCCGATTATCGCATTAATAATTGCTTATTCAGGTTATAAAAGAATTGGAAAGGCATCTTTACAGTAATTTGATAGAAATGATTATTTTTGAAGCACTGCTCCTTAATTGTTTAAGCGAAGTGGCTTAGTCATAAATTAAACCAACGTGAACGCATCCACAGAAAAACCATATTTTCTTCGCATTACGCTTTTTATACTTGCGTCGCTTGCCTTGATTTTTAGTGGTTTTTTACTGAATAACGATAAAACGGTTCTGAAATTTTTAACCTTAATGCTTTGCACTGGTAGCGGGGTAGTTATAGTTTATCGGTTAAATGATGCCTCAAGTAATTCGCTTTCATTTGTGGCTCAAATTGTGAAATTTCTTCAAAATAAATTCCATCAGTTTGTGATTGCACAATTTATCGTGTTTTGTTTACCGCTAGCTATTTTTTATTTGGATGGGCAAAGTTTTTTTATGCTTTCATTGGCAGGTTTGCTCGGGCTTTTTTATACAGTCAGTGTTCGAATTAATAGAAAACCTCAAGCACTTAAAAGGATTTTTTTAGTCAAAAATATAAGTATTGGTTTGGCCTGGGGTTTATTGGTTTTGGTTGGAGCTGGCGAAACTGCTCACCCGTTTTTATTTCCTCTGTTTTATTTTGTTAGTATTCAGGTTTTTATTGGAAGCGTAATTAGAGATCTACCTGATGTAAATTATGATGAACAAAGTGGCATTCGGAGTTTGCCACGTATTTTGGGCACTCGGAAATCGCTGCTGGTTTTACATAGTTTGAACGCGTTATCGTGGTTGGTTTTCATCGTAGATAAAGATTTGAATTGGTCATTGACACTTGGTTTGGTGGTTGTGTTTTGGAGGTTGATTAATTTGTTGGGATGTGCATTTCAGCCAGGCTCTCTTTTTTGGAGTCAACTCATAAATTTAGGAACCTGTGTGGTGATATTTTTGATGGTTTTTATCAATTACCGCCTTGGATTAATTTGATTTCACCCTTATTCTAACTTAAATCCTTCAAAATGAGAAAGATTAAAAGTTGGCTTGTAAACAATCAATAATTCATAATAATTCCATTTTTGCACGTCGATTGTTTCTTTTGTTAAATCAAATTTATTAAAAGTCGTCCATTTTGTTTTTGCCAATTGTACTTTTGATCCTGCTTGTCTATAAAAAACGGTTAATTGTTCTCCATTGGTCAATTTTCCAGTTTTCAATAGGAGGGTTTCTTTGTTAAATTGTAGTGTAGGGCTAGCATAAAATGCATAAAAAGGAATTGAATAGTTGGCGTTTAAAAATAAGGCTGCATCAACGATTGTTACTTGTTCACTCCCAGATACTTGTTTGAATTTTACAATTAGTTTTTTAAGGTTATTAGTTTTATTGAAAGAGAATTTGAAAAGGTTTTGACCAACATAATCAGATCGATAGGCCTTTATTTTTTGGGTGTGATTTAAAGAGTCAATTAATTCAATTTCGATAAATTTTCTGGTGTAAGAAGAATCCAATAAAAAGTAGCCTGTATTAACCCCTTCATTTATTAATACATCAAATGAGATTATCTTTTCTTTTCCGTCAAAGGTTAATGAAATTGGTGTTACAGCATCAATGGTTGAGTTCGACAATGGATTGTTAGATCCTAGAAAATTCTCTTTTATAATTCGGGCATACAAACTGTTATTTTTTCCTTGATGTAGTTTTTCTGAAAGATCTAAGTCTAGATATCTAAACTGTGGATTTTTTTCAGTAGGATATTTTTTATAGCCCATGTAGCACCAAATTTTCATTTGATCTAAAAACTGTTCATCTTTATAAACGTTATATAAATCTTGCATTTCAAAAATTTGGTAATGCAAATACCCATTCGAAATTTTGCCCATTTTTCTGTCGTAAGATGTCCAAGTTGGAGTATCGTATTGAGTTAAGGTGTTTTTGAGGGCTTGAAAAGTTTCATCATGAATTCTTTTAGCCAGTGTGTCGCTTTTAAAATAGTCAACATATTCTTTTAAACCGAGTAACCCATTAATATATCCATTTAAAACTTGTGGTTTTACTTTCGTGTTTGGATATTCTTCAATCCATGTATAACCTTCTGGAGTTTTACTAATTGTTCCGTTTTCGCTGACAGGTTGGATCATAAATTGTGCTATTTTTTTGATGATTTCAAGTGCTTCAGGATCATGAGAATGATAATAATACCTGAACATAAACACCATTGCCCAACCTTGTGTCATCCCTGAATACCAGGGAGCTTTTAGATCGTGAAATGGAAATTGATAAGGTAGGCCCATTCGTTCACCATTGTGCGATAAATCCACCAAGGAGGTGTCCTTAAAATATTTTATTTGGTTCATGAAGTGGTGATAATAAGTAGAGTCTTTGGTTTCCACAAAATGGTTATAACACATCATTCCGAAATGGGTGATGCCTAAAGGGTGGTATTGAAGGTTATTGAGAATGATTCCTTCTTCATCTAGGGTTCTGGTTGTACCATTAAACCATTGGGTAATATCTAGCCGTTCGTAATCGCAAGAATATCGAATGGGAGGGGTTGAAAAATATGGATCTTTTTGTTTTTTTTGTGCGAACCCATGGACATCTATCAAATTCGTTATGATAAAAAGGGTGACCGTTAGGATTAATTTACCTAATTTTAAAGAGATCTTTGTGGTGGTCATTATAATCGAATCCTACTTATTTAAGTTAAATATACGTGAGATTTGATTTGGTTGTCCCAGAATTCGTGTAAAAATCTAAGATTAATTAATCGGTTTAAGTAGTGACAATTTTTTCATATTTTTACTTTTCAATAAATGGAATACATTACAGCAATAAGTTCAACGTTTTGGATCACTTGTATCTTAGGTTCAGCGAGCATTTTCACCATTTTATGGGGATTGGATGCCCTCACCCATAAAAAATTAGTGGAGGTTGATCTTACCGACAAAGAACTTCAAACGCATCGTCAAATTTTAGTGGCTTCATTTTTAATGGAAATTTCGCTGGTGCTCGTTTTTTGGTTTGGCTATGCGATGTTGCCATTTTTTATTTCATTTTTTATTGTGCGCACAGTGCATGAGTTTATTGATGAGCTACATTTCCATGTTAAAAGATGTACGCCATACGAATCGTATTTGCATTTAGGCATGTGGATGAGTGTATTGGTGAAAACTTCAGCCCTTGTGATGTGGGGTTTTGGGAGTCGATACAATGGGTTTGTGGAATTGCCTGTTTTCTATTATTGCTGGATGGCAATTGTGTTGGCGGTTATGTCGTTTATTAGTTATAAAGAGTGGTACCGATAATCACTTGGTGAAATACTCCACACTTTGTTTGTATTTTGATGCTTTGGTTGGAATTAATTGAAACTGCCCAAGTAAGTCTTTCTCGAAATACGCTAAAAACGCAGCACCAATTGCTTTATTGACATGTTTACTTTCTACTTCGTATTCCGACAAGTTAAAGCCTACATAATTGGATTGCTCCAAAAGTTGATAAAATGTAGATTCGTCTAAAGAGGTTTCTAACACCCAAATAGCGTTTGGATGGTCAGTAAAATAGGGTGGGGAATCATCTTTTTTAAGCCTGTTTTTAGGAAAAGTGAAATAGGGACTTAACGAATCACTTCCATCGTAATAAACATGGCAACGGTGACGGGTGGAAAATCCAATTAATGAAGGTGCTATACTTTGTAATGTCTCGGTGGTAAATATGTTTGGATAAAGATGTTTTAATTTTTGAAAAGGGGCAACGGGCGCATCGACTTTTTGAAAAATCCATAATTTGAGGGCATCCAACGCATTTTGATTTTGCAAGGAATCTATCTTTGTTTTTTCACTTAAAGGATATGAAAATAGGAGGTCTAAAACATCGGTCAATTTTACCCAATCGGCCGCTAATTTTACGCGATAAATGGCCAAGTCTCCTTCGTCAATTTCCATACGAATTGGATTTTGATCGCTCAATTCATTTTTTAATTGGAAGTCATAGCCATCCACCAAGGTATCCGTCATTCTACGGCGAAAGCGCAATGATAAATTGTTTTTGTAAAGGTCTTTTGTTGGCGTATCAAGATAAATATCAGCATATTGGTAAGTTCCGTGAAAGTGGATGTTTAAATTTCCAAGGGGTTTCGATGCTAAAATGTGAGTTTTAAATTCTGAATTTTTTGGCAATCTATATTTACGCTGTTCTTCTACAGTTCCACCAAATAGGGAAACTGAACACCATAGAATAATGATGGTAACTATTTTTTTAATGTCCATAATTCCTAAATCTACCTTTGGTCTGCAAAAAACTTTCAGGATTTTCGTTCATGCCATAATCAACTATTAATTCGCCATTGTTTATAATTTCCACGCCATTTTC
>JADZFJ010000213.1 GCA_020849935.1 Crocinitomix sp.
GAAATAGTTTATGAGAATTCGCGAAATAAACGCAATGAAAGGACCAAATTATTGGTCGGTTCGACGTCACAAATTAATTGTAATGGTGTTGGATTTAGAAGAAATGGAAGACCTTCCCTCAAATAAAATTGAAGGTTTTAGAGAGCGTCTCGAAGCAATGTTTCCAAACATGCAATCGCATCGTTGCTCAGTTGGAACGCCAGGAGGATTTTTTCAACGTGTCGAAGAAGGGACATGGATGGGACATATTATCGAACACATTGCCCTTGAAATTCAATCAATGGCAGGGATGGAAGTTGGTTTTGGCCGCACCCGCACGTATGGCGAACACGGTGTCTACAATGTCGTTTTTGCTTATGCCGAAGAAAAAGTGGGTCGTTTTGCGGCGAAGGTGGCTGTAGATATTTGTCAAGCCTTGATCGATGGAAAATCGTACGATTTGGCGCCAGATATTCAAGAAATGCGTGAAATCCGTGAAGAAGAACGCCTTGGGCCAAGTACTGGTTCAATTATCGAAGAAGCTGAATCACGCGGAATTCCTTGGATTCGGTTGAATAAATATTCATTGTGCCAATTGGGATATGGTGCAAATCAAAAACGAATTCAAGCCACTGTTACGAGCGAAACAAGTAGCATTGGGGTTGAATTGGCTTGCGATAAAGAAGATACGAAATTCTTACTCGAACAAGCACAAGTAGAAGTGCCACGTGGTGAAATCATTCGCCGTGAAAGTAGTTTGGAAGAAGCTTGCCGTTATGTGGGTTATCCATTGGTGGTAAAACCAGTGGGTGGAAATCATGGACGTGGAATTACCGTAAATGTCAATAATTATGAAGATGCACTGGTAGCTTTTAATGCGGCAAAAGTGGTGTCTCCGGCGGTGATTATTGAAAAATATATTGTGGGAGAAGATTACCGAATTTTGGTAATTAATCACAAACTAGTAGCTGCTGCAAAACGAACACCAGCGCATGTGATTGGTGATGGTAAATCTACCGTAAAAGAATTGGTTGACATCGTAAATTCGGATCCAAGACGTGGATATGGACATGAAAATGTGTTGACTCAAATCACGATTAATGATTTAACCTTGAGTATTTTAAAGGGGAAAGGGTACACGGTGGATACAGTTATTAAAGAAGGCGAAATGTTGATTTTGAAAGACACTGCCAACCTCTCAACTGGTGGTACAGCCGAAGATGTGACTGATATAGTACATCCAGCCAACGTGTCCATGTGCGAACGAATTTCAAAAATTATCGACCTTGATATTTGTGGAATTGACATTATGACCACTGATATCACACAACCACTTGCAGATACAGGTGGGGCAGTGCTCGAGGTCAATGCCGGTCCTGGATTTAGAATGCACTTAGCACCAACCAAAGGTCTTCCAAGAAATGTGGCTGGTCATGTAATCGATAAATTATTCCCACAAGGAACAACAGGTCGAATTCCGATTATTGCCGTTTCTGGCACTAACGGAAAAACAACGACTACACGTTTAATTGCGCACATCGTTAAAATGAAAGGACACCGGGTAGGTTATACTACCACCGATGGTGTTTATATCCAAAATCGTTTGTTGATGTCTGGGGATTGTACCGGACCAGCAAGTGCTGAATTTGTGTTGAAAGATCCAACGGTCAATTTTGCTGTGTTAGAGTGTGCTCGCGGTGGACTTTTAAGAGCAGGTTTAGGATTTAAAAATTGTGACATTGGTATTGTGACAAACGTTACAGCCGACCATTTAGGTTTAAAAGGAATTCATACCATCGAACAATTGGCAAAAGTGAAAGCGGTGGTGCCTGAAACAGTTTTACCAAACGGTTACGCTATTTTAAATGCTGATGATGATTTGGTCTATGAAATGCGCCGAAATGTTACGTGTAATGTCGCCTTGTTTTCGATGGATGAAAATAATCCAAGAATCAAAGCCCTGCAACGTATGGGTGGAATCACTGCAATTTATGAAAATGGCTATGTGACTATTTGTCGAGGAGAATGGAAAATGCGGGTGATGAAAGTAGAAGACATTCCATTGACCTATGGCGGAAAAGCTGAATTTATGATTCAAAATGTACTTCCAGCAATTCTTGCGGCAAATATTCAAGGAATCAGCATTGAAGATATGCGTGCGGCGTTAGAAACATTTATTCCTTCGCCATCTTTAACGCCTGGAAGATTAAATTTATTCGAGTTTAATAATTTCACAGTTCTCCTTGATTATGCGCACAATCCAGCAGGAATGCGTGCTTTACAAAAATTCGTGGATTCAATGAAGGCAACCGTAAAAGTCGGCATCATCGCAGGAATTGGTGATCGTAGGGTAGAGGACAACAACGAAATGGGATCCATCGCCGCCGAAATGTTTGATGAAATCATTATCCGACAAGATAAAAGGCTGAGAGGAAAAACGGAAGAAGAATTGATAAAAATGTTAAACGATGGGATTCAAATGAAAAATCCTTCCATCAAAACAACCATCATTCCTTCCGAACGCGAAGCAATTAAGTTTGCTATTAAAAACGCAGTAAAAGGCTCATTAATAGTACTAAGCAGCGATGTTATTCCCGAAGCATTAAACCTAGTTAAACATTTCAAAGAACTAGAAATGCACGGACAACCCCTCGTAGTAGATTAGTACAATAGAACTAAATTAACAATACCAAAAAAGCCTGACAATGTTAATTGACAGGCTTTTTTATTTAAAATTTTTTAGAAATATCCGAATTCGAAGCGAAGCTGGCGCGAGCGTCCCGCTCGTGCCTTTCGGATAATAATATTTTTAATAGTAAAGAAGTTTACGCAAGCGTCCCGCTCGCGTCCTATAAGCTTTAAACTAAGTCATTCTCAAAAAATCAACCTCCTGTTGGGTCAAGTGTCTCCACGTTCCCCTAGGCAAATCCTTTTTAGTAAGTCCAGCAAATTTTACCCGATCAAGTTTTACAACCGTATGGCCAATCGCCTCAAACATGCGGCGCACCACCCTGTTTTTACCCGAATGAATTTCAACTCCAACTTCTCTGTTACGCGTATCTGCAATAAGTTCCACCTTATCCGCCTTCACAAAATCACCATCATCCAATTCAACGCCTGTCAGCAAAGTTTTTAAAATTTCAGGATCCAGCGGCTTATCCACTTCCACATGATATATTTTTTTCACCTCATAACGCGGGTGAGTTAATTTTTTCGCCAAATCACCATCATTGGTAAAAAGTAGAACCCCAGTCGTATTCCTATCCAATCGTCCAACCGGATAAATACGTTCTTTGCATGCATTATTAATTAACTGAAGCACCGTTCTTCGTCCCATCGGATCATCCATTGTGGTAATAAAATCCTTTGGTTTATTCAATAAAACATACCGTTTTTTCTCAGATTGAATCAAACTGCCGTCATATTTCACTTCATCTCCGGGTTTAATCCGATACCCTAATTCAGTCACCGGTTTCCCATTCACCTCCACAATTCCACTCTGAATCAATACATCCGCCTCTCTGCGCGAGCAAATTCCTGCGTTAGCAATAAATTTATTTAAACGTACATCCTCGCTAAAACTTGGCATCGGATCACCTTTAGGTTTTTTAAACCGTTGTTCAGGTCCGCCTTTTTTGTACGGTTTATCCGTTCGTTTCGTAAAACCTTTTGATCGTTCGCTGTCACCTTTTTTTGCATCACTGCTTGCTCCAGACGTAGCACTTTTACTTGTTCGCCCTGCCGATGCACCTCTCGAACCTGAGGTAGAGGTTTTCTTTTTGTCAGACCCACCTTTTGAACTAGAGGCTGAGGCTCTCGAAGCCCCGGATTTTTTATTACTTCGCTCACTCATTTTATTCGTATTAATCCAGATTTTTAACCATCTGTTTCCGCAAAGATAGTACAATCCATCGCTAAATCATCAATATTCTAATTCAGGCGTGTATTTTGGGGCTTTCCCAAACCTTGTTCAATCACTCCACTGCGTTCCATTCTTGAGCAAGGTTTGCGCCGGGCTATCCATTGTAGTCGCAGACATCCTGACATTCCAACGGAATCTCAGGATCGTCAGGGAGCTGCCATTCCTATCCCTAAGCCGAAATTTTTCAAAAATGTAAATTCAGATCTAATTAAACCCCTGCTTTCAATAAAGCTAAAACAGCCTCCACATCTTCTGGGGCATCAATATTCGGAGTTTCAATGGTGGTTTCCACTGTGCGAATTTTATAACCATAATAAAGCCATCGCAATTGCTCTAACGATTCTATTTTTTCCAAAGGGCAAACGGGTAAATTCAGCAATGCGGTTAAGGTGTTTTTGCGCCAAGCATAAATGCCAATGTGTTTAAAAAAAGTGTTTTTTTCTAACCAAGCGCTGTGCGGTGTGTTCGCTACATGCGGAATCGGGCTTCGGCTAAAGTAAATTCCATTGCCTTTTTCATCCAACACCACCTTAATTCTGTTGGGGTTACGCACATCAGCTTCCTGTTTAATTTCTTTCACCAAGGTGCCAATTTCAACCGAGTCATCGCTAAACAAATCAATTAATAATTGCAATTGTTCAGGTCGAATCAACGGCTCATCCCCTTGAATATTAACCACAATATCGTAATCAGAAAAAGAGGTCAATACTTCACCACAACGGCCCGTCCCGCTTTCATGTTCGGTGCTGGTTAACACCACTTCACCACCAAAACCTTTTACATGGTCAAAAATTCGGTGGTCATCAGTGGCAACCACAATCGTATCAAAAGCGGTACACTTTTTTGCTTGTTCATACACCCGTTGAATCATGGATTTACCCATTAAGTCAACCAAAGGTTTTCCAGGAAAACGAGATGAACCATATCTGGATGGAATAATTCCTAAAACGCGCATAAACCAAGCAAATTTTTTGACAGTAGTTAACTTAATCCAATTTCAAAACAGCTAAAAAAGCTTCTTGAGGCACTTCCACATTCCCTACTTGACGCATTCGTTTTTTACCTTTTTTCTGTTTTTCTAAAAGTTTACGTTTACGCGAAA
>JADZFJ010000214.1 GCA_020849935.1 Crocinitomix sp.
GATGGTGACCACAATATCGCTGGTTTGGCTAATTGGAATTTGATCGTATAAATTAATACGGACAGGGGTTGAATGGTTATTTTTACAAACTATGCTGTAGGTATATTTATCTCGTCGGTTGCTGCCAATTTCCTTTTTTTCGCTGAATTCTTGTTCTAATTTTCGAGTGACCGGAATTTTTGAATCTCTACCAAAAGACAACCGTAAGGTATCTGCCACATTGCTGGTATTGATAAACGACTGGCCAACAAAAACATCCGAAAAATAAACTTGGGTTGGGCCAGGCACTAAATCCAAGGTTTCCCAGCCGACAATATTGGCTAATAAATAGGCATCATTAACGAGTTTAGGCACCGCTTTGTGTGAAAACGATGCTTTTAACGAATGTTCAGAAATTTCTACCAAATACGGTTTTGAATCGGAAGGAATGGTGTATTTTTTTTCAATTTCAAAAGTAGTTGATAATTGAGATACTTGAATATTTTTAATGGAGATACTATTTTCAAGATTCGCTGAACCAGATCCTTGCGAGGCACCAGCAGCATTTCCAAACAAATACAAGCCATCCAAATTTTGATTCATTTGCGGGGTCCAATTTGCATTTTGATAATACTTATCATACCCACGGTTGTCCGGTGCGATGTACTCTTTGCCTTTATAATCGTCGTTGGTTTCTTGATCTAACGAAGCATAATTTAAATACCAAGGCGATAATTCTGGCGCTGAGGCAGACAATTGCGGATCTGAAGTGGAAAGGCTGATTTTGACATCTGTCCAATCGTTTCCGGTATTGTTGTACACCTTTGCTTTGTAGGTTAATTCCACTGCGTCTTGAAGCGTGGTGGCGCGAATGTCGTAATTTGCTTGCCAACCACAATTTGACACCATGTATTTTAAATCAAATTCGACGGTTTGATCTATTTCCGAATCAACAATTACCACAAATTGATTACTACGAATACTTTCTTTGTAATTCAATTCGTTTAATTGACTTTGATATTTGTATTGTAGGGTTGATTTTTCGTTAATTTTTTCGTCACAAACGGAGATTAGCTTATTTAATTCTAAATAATGTTTACGATAATAAGCCGCCATTGCACTCAATTGCTCCACTGTTAAATTTTCTTGATCGCCTTTAATTAAAATGTTTTTTTCAAGCAAACTTTTTTCCATTGCATAGGCCGATTTTTCGTTGGACAAGTCCATCACTTGACTTTTCAAAATTTCGATAGAATCCTTCATCACCTTTATTTGTGGATTTTGATCAGAAACTGTGATATAATCAATTTCTGAACTTAGGGAAACCAAATTTAAATCGACAGAAGCATTGCATTGCAAACTTTTAACATCGGCAACGGTGCTAATTTGTGTAAAAAATAGTTTATTCCGGCCCGCTTTTAACTTCGCAGTGGCTGTGCGGTGTACCTCACCACCCGTTAAAAAAACCGTAATGTCTTGAATTTTACTTGGCACTTTTTGGGTTTTAACCTCTTGCGAAAAGATAAAACCACTCACCAACATGACACAAAAAAGAATTCCTATTTTCATAAATTTATTGCTACGCGATTTAATTGATTAAAAATAAACTATCTCCGTGACTCAAACAAGGGGTAAACAAGAATTTAACAAGCCCTTAACAATTATTATGAATTCCCGGAATTTACTTAGCGAGCAAGGATTGTTGTTTTTCTGCAAAAGGGATATGAGTGGAGCTCATTTTTTTGTCTTTTTTCGACTAAAAAATAGCGGGAACGTTAGCCCGGTGCGACAACACTCCGATTCTTCGGAGTGTTGGAGCATTTGCCCAAATTTAAACCCACACTTTTGAACCCTCCGAACAATTAGTACAAATTGAAATTCCTTGGCGGTGCTGTTGCAATTTTCTCCTAAAATCGGTATAAATAGCCGATTTCCAAATGGTGTCAAAATCAGTTTGTTTCACTGAGCCCATCTGAAATTCGGCATCCTTGTCAAAGCAGCAGGGCACCACTTTTCCATCCCAAGTAAACACAACCGAACTCCACATGCGCCAACATTTATTTTTAAACTTATTTTTTAATTCGAACCCCCCATTTTTATTTTTCCGATACCGCGAATAGTTCAAATTTCTTGGCAAAAGATCATTTTCGTGTTCAACATCGTAAATTTGAATGGTTTTTAGCCGCACCTCATCCACGCCAAGGTTGTTTGCCAGTTCGTAAAGCGCGTCAATTTGATGCTCATTTGCACTGGTCACCAAAAACTGAAAAACGACCCAAAGTTGCGATTTTGCGACTTGTTTTTTAGCCTCAATTATGTTTTTTGTGCCTGAAATTACTTTTTCCAATTTACCATTAATGCGGTAGGTTTCGTAGGCTTCTTGGTCCAAACCGTCAATTGAAATTATGAGTTCGTTTAACCCAGAAGCCACAATTTCAGTGGCTTTTTCAGGACTAATAAAATGGGCATTGGTAGAAGTTACTACGTAAATATTCCGATTTCGCGCTTCTTTCACCAAACTTAAAAATTCAGGGTGAATAAATGGCTCGCCTTGAAAATAGTAATTTACATACCCCAGTTGCGGCCCTAATTGATTTAAAATCAACTTATTTTCATCTAAAGAAATACTTCCGGTTGGGCGGGTAAAATTGCGCAAACCACTGGGGCATTGCGGACATTTTAAATTACAAGTGGTGGTGGGTTCAATAGAAACTGCCATGGGTTTCCCCCAATGCACGGGCCTTTTTAATAAGTTTGATAGTGAAAATGAGGTTTTTAGCAAAAAATAGTTCCATCCTCTTTTCAGCGTCATTGTTTTTAATATGGCTTTTGTTCTAGCTTTCACCCACGCGTTTCTTCTGTAAAGTTATACCAAATCTAATTATAAAATTGATGGTGGAATCAGCTTTTTTATTTGGGCGTTACCCATCCCCAACAAGTTGGGGATGGGTCGCGTTTTCCATTATAGTCCCCCCAACAAGTTGGGGGGAGCTGTCATTTCAACCGCTAACGCGAAAATTTAGTGTGTTTTAAGCCTTTGAATCAACTGATAAGGAAAGCGTTCGTTCAATGAATCGGGTTAATTCGTTTAAAAAAATTTTCAAGATTATTAGCTGTTAAAACCACTAAAAATAAAAGTGAATTATTTATTGTTCACCTCTTTTTTATCTCCCTCGTTATGATAAAATAGATTCAACCAAATTAAACGGCTAAGTCGATAGGCCAAAGGAGAAAGCACAACAAGACCAATCAAAATTGCTGCAATATATACTTTATACGATGCGCTTGGAAATAACACCAAAACGGCAACACCTATAGCAACCGCAAAAGCCACCGAAAGCGCATAACTCACAAACATAGCGCCAAAGAAAAAACCAACTTCACGTTCGTATCGCAATCCGCAATGCGAGCAAGTTTCATGGTTTTTAATAAAGTTCTTTAAATCATAATTTTTCTTAGTCACAAAAAAATCACCCTCATGACACCGGGGGCATTTATACCTCAAAATACTATAAAGTCGATTGCCTTTTAATTTTTCTAACATGCCCGTAAATTTTGGACAAAATTAACCTAAAAAAAATCAACGATTGGTGACTTTCGTCACATAGTGACACTAAAACATGGAATAAAGGCATAATGTGATAAAGTTTTCGCAAGATTTTTTAATTTTACCCAAGTGAAAGGGCAACTTATATTTTTTGGGAAATTAATTCTTATTTGGTTAATCGTTTTTCTATTTCAACGATTGCTTTTTATCTTTCATTTTTGGTCCGACTTTTCTGGAAATTTTGGTGAGTTAATTGTGCTTCCGTTTCATGCCCTTCGGCTCGATTTATCGGCCATTGGTTATCTTACTGGAATTTCATTTGTGCTTTCTTTCTTCAGTTTTTTTATGGGTGAAAAGGGTTTGCGGTATCTTCAAGGTTTAATTCACGTTTATTTTTGGGTTGTTTTTACCCTTGCCGCGTTGGTTGTTTGTGCAGAAATTGTGACCTATATCGAATGGAAAACAAAACTATCCTCTAAAATATTTATTCATCTAAACACCCCTTCCGAAGTTTTCAGGACAGCGTCTTTTTCGTACACGGTTTGGTTTTTTTTCTACCTCATTTTACAAGTTGTTTTAGGCTATTTCCTGTATATCAAACTCTTCAAAAAAAATCCGATTAAAATCCTTGTTTTGTCCTGGAAAAAGCGGATTCTTTATGGCTTCTCCTATTTAATTTTGGGTGCTACACTTATTGTTTTATTCATCCGAGGTGGTTTACAACAAATTCCTGTCAGTTCCACCGATGCTTATTTTTCTAAAAAACAAATTGTTAACGATGTTTCAGTCAACCCAATTTGGAGTTTTATTCACACCTGTTATGTCCATTTCAAGGTAGATTTATCGGTTTACTTTCAAAATGTTGATCCTGTGGAAGGCGAACGAATTATGAACGAATTATATGCCAGCGAACACGTCGATTCTGTAAAAATATTGGATGTTGAACGTCCCAATATTATTTTGGTAACGCTAGAGGGCTGGTCGGCACAAATGATTGAACCTTTAGGCGGCGAACCAAAAATCACCCCCAATTTTAACAAACTCTGTTCGGAAGGATTATTGTTCACCAATTTTTACGCCAACGGAGGAACGTCAGAAACAGGAATTTCGTCCATAATTAGTGGGTATCCAACGATATCAGGAATTTCAATTTCAACAGAATCTGCCAAATGTCGTCAATTGCCTTCACTCAATCAATCGCTTAAAAAAGAAGGATATAATTCGTTTTATGC
>JADZFJ010000215.1 GCA_020849935.1 Crocinitomix sp.
AAAAAATCTTGAAAATCGCCCATGTCAATGATTAAGGTAAAATCATCAATCCCTTTATTTGCCCAACGATTAGCGGCAGTAAGAATATATTCAAAAGCGTAGTGTTCACCTACTGAATTAGATAGTCGAAAATTATAGGTCTGTTGAATGGTGTTTAAGCCTTTTTTAAAGGCCGCATAAAAATGATAGACATAGTAAAAACTAGGATCACCCATGTTTGCAAATTTTTTTAAAATTTCCTGTTCCGAAATGGATTGAATTTGACCGGAGGTGTAATAATTAGAATCTAAAACAATAGAAGGAGTGTACTTTAAAGGGATTCCGTTAAGAATAACCGTAAAATTGTTCATGTAAGGATGTTCTCCATTTTTTGGACGCCAATTAGCATCTCCATAGGGTGATGCCGCTTCAAAACCAACCAATAAATTTTTAGGTTCTGAAGGATTGTCAAATAGGTATGAAACGGTAACTTGCACAGTGTTGGCATTGATTCGTTTGACAATAAGTATTTCTTTTTTGATGGAAATATCAGTTTCTTGAATAGGGATTAATTGATTGCCCGATAGAAAGTAAGCTCCATCGTTAGACAAGCCCGAGGCGGCATAACAAAATACAAGAATGTTGAATAGAATTTTCATAATTGCAATTTAAAGTAGTAAGGTTATGAAAAATTTAATTCCCCGACAACTCGTTTAGAAAAATTAATCTGAATCTTTTAGTTGGGGTAATAAGTTTGCAACTATTTGCGCAAAGGATTAATGCGGAAATCCCAAAGTGGGCGGGCTTTGCCTGCTTTGGATTGGAGTGAAAGCCTGGTTTTGTCCTTGACCTAAGGAAAGGGCAAAATGCGCCCAAGTTTTGATGAAAATAGAATTAATTGAAACGGGTGATAACTTTATTGGTAAGATGAATTTTCTAATCTTCCAACTCTAATTCCGTTAAATCAATGATTTGAACAAAAGAAATTGAATTTTTATTCTTTTTAAGAATCGAAAACTCGTATTGGTCGATGACGATTTTATCTTTTAACGATGGTATTTTTCCGAATTTTAAAATCAAAAATCCAGCTAAGGTTTCGTACTGCTCGTCTTTTTCAATTGGATGGGGTAATAACTCGTTGATGTCATCGATTGGAGAAGAAGCAATTACATTGTATGTTTTATCCCCAACTTTTTCGACGATTGAAATTTCATTATCGTATTCGTCTTGAATTTCTCCCACTAATTCTTCCAAAATATCTTCCATGGTGATGATTCCTTCCGTTCCTCCGTATTCATCAACCACCAACGCCATTTGTTGGTGTTTAATTTGAAATTCGTTGAGCAATTTTCCAATGCTTTTTGTCTCAGGAACCACCAACATATTTCGCATCATGCTCCGAATGTTAATGGGTTCATTTTTTCGAATAGCAATCAAAATGTCCTTTAGATAAATAACCCCAACAATGGTGTCAATACTTTTATCGTAACAAGGAATTCGGGTATAACTTTCTTCAATAATTTTATCAATGGTTGAATCATTAAATTCATTGATGTCTATGGCGAACACCTGTGTGCGAGGTACCATAATTTGTTTTGCTGTTTGCTCTGAAAAATCAAAGGCATTTTTAATAATTCGATACTCTGCATCATCAATTTCACCGCTTGCTTGACCTTGTTGAACCAAGTACTGCAATTCTTTACTACTGTGAACATCTGCCCCGTGAACGTTTGTGATCCCAATACTTTTCAGGATAAAATTGGCAATTCCATTCAAAATCCAAATAAACGGTCGGAAAATGATGAAGAAAAATTGTAAGGGGTAAGCAATAAACAAGGTTGTTTTTTCTGAGCGCTGAATGGCTAATGATTTAGGAGCAAGTTCTCCAAAAACGATGTGTAAGATCGTAATTAACGCAAAGGCAATTGGTAGAGCAATGTCGTGCGCCAATTCAGGTGCGATTTCAAAACCAACTAAATGCATGAAGTTAATAATCAATTTAGAGACCACCGGCTCCCCAATCCAACCAAGTCCCAAACTGGCCAAGGTAATTCCGAGCTGAGTTGCGGCAAGGTAACCATCTAAATGAGAAACAATGTGTTTCGATAAAATCGCCATCCGATTCCCCTCCTTTACTTTCACCTCTAATTGCGAAGCACGCACTTTAACAATGGCAAATTCTGCCGCAACAAAAAAACCATTAAAAAAAACGAGGAGAAAGGTAATTAAAATGTCAGATGCCATGAAACTAAAAGAAATTTACGGAACAAATTTAATGTAAAATTCAATCATTTTGGATTAAATTTTAACGAAATCAATTCCACCAAGGAAATTAAGTGGTTGAATGTGAAACAAACCCTAATTTCTAGGGCTCATTTCCCTTGAACTTTGAATAGTTTGGAGAAAGGTTTTCACACTTAAACCACCTCTTATTGCAAACGATTGCTCGAAATGTGAAATGCGGAGCCTTGGCTCGGTTTTATCCTGACAAAATAAAAAACTAGGTTAGTCAAGGGGCCGCGTTCATCTGGGTACTAGATTTTTACAATTTGCATTAATTTGTTTTGCGTATCAATGGTGATTAAATGCGTTTTAAAAAATTGGTATCCAAAATTGATGGCGAAGAAAAACTCACCTGTCACCAAATTAATTTCGGGATTTGAAATAACATATTCTCCGATTTGAATGTCACCAGCCAATTCTGCTTGAAAAACATCAAATTCGCCCATGGGAGTGCGACCTTTTGTAAAGAAGACAGGATCCGCTTTTAATGTGTATAAATTTGTCCATGACTTTGGAATGGAAATATATCCAGCTCCCCCACAATCGAAATGTGCCAATACCTCTTGGTTATTCAATTTTACTTTTGCTTCTAAAATATAGTCCAAATTAATAGGAATCACGGATGGTTTTCCTTCTAAACTCCCTTTCTCTAAAATCAGCTTCCCTCGCTGATAATCAAAAGTAATCATATACCCAACAAAGGTTTGCATTCCGATAATTCCAACCACATTTGGTGAAAACAGCATTTCTTTTGGAAATTTATTTGCCACTTGTTTTTTAAGTTTCAACGATTGAAAACCCAATTGTGGAATTAAGACTTTTTCTTGGAGCGCCACAAATTCTCCTTGAGGGGTGACAATGCTGTCGAAACCACAAGTTTTAAATTGAGCTGCGATACTATCCACGAGCATGATGCCAGCGGTTCCGGTGTCAAAAATGAAATTATGTGTTTGATTTTTACCCACCTCAACCTCAATAATTATTAGGTTACGATCCATGGTAAATGGAATTTCAATTTTACCGCCTTTGTGAGCGAAAAGACTCGTTGAAATTAAAATACTTATTATAAATGCAAAATTTTTTTTCATGGTTAGTGACTGTTAGCAATGATTTGTTCTAAATTTTTCTTCATTTGTTTTATTTCTTCCGTTGTTAAGCCTTCCAAGGCGCGTTTTCGATAGTCGGTGACAATTGGATAAATCGCTTTAATTATTTCGTTGCCCTTATCCGTAATGGTTAACTCAAACTTTCTCCGATCATGTTGATTTACATCACGCTGCACGTATTTTTTTTGGACCAATAACTCAATAATTCGCGTGATGGATGCAAAATCCTTAAATACTAATTCGGCAATTTGATTTTGTGACAATTGTTGATTTTCTTGCAAGGTTTTTAATACCAACCACTGATCGATTGTGATGTCATAACCGTTTTTTAATAACTGTTGTTGGGCAAATTTCCTGTACGTTTTAATCGACTTTTCGAGTGTGTAAAATATAATTTCATCTAATTTTTCCATACCGCTCATTTAATTTGATACAATAATAATTGATATATCAATTAAAAAATCGGTTTTAACTCTTTTTAACAGAATTTGGGGAGAAAGGGGGGTGCAATAAATTTAACTTCCGATGACCATCTCTGTTGAATCTTGGGTTGGTTTTGTAACAATTGCTAGAGCCATTAATAAACTAATAGATAATGTAATTAGAAAATTAAGGAAATTGTTTTGAGGGTGTTTAATCGCATGCCTGACGAATTTTACATATACGCAATAATTAATGGTTGTACAATTACAAAGTAATACCAAATAGGAATAATTATTGGTATTGAACCTACTACAACACTTCCTTTAAATTTCTTACTCCAAACGATCGCAACAAAAATCTGACTAATCACCATCATTACTAACGAAATTTCCATGATCAGTTGCGGACGGTGAGAGAGACCAAAGTACCAATTGGGCAAAATTAAAAACACATACAATAAAATAACCCCAATCACATTTAAAAGGATACTCACCCAAAAGAATTTTGTCATAATTTA
>JADZFJ010000216.1 GCA_020849935.1 Crocinitomix sp.
ATCATCCCAGAGGATGCCGATTTAAACGATGTAATGATGAATATTCCAGCTGGTATAGGGGCAATGTCGGATATGATTAGTTTGTATTCACCACGAAAAAAACCAGATTTAAAATATGCTACCGAATTAATGAAAAAAGGGTTTCGAACAGGAGTCTTATTGTACCCTTTTGTAGGATACGTAGCGCAAAGTGTAAATGAAAAAGTGGAGGAGATCAGGGCACAGCCTGACTTGTTTGAAGAGTTTGGAGATTTACTTTTGGGTTTAGGTGGAGGCAAAGGGAGCAAAAGTAAATTAGGCTCGAATTCTTCGAGAAAAAAAGCAGCTAAAGCAAAAATAGACAAGGTAAAAAAGAAAAAACCTGAAAAACCAGCATCAGTTATCGAAAAAGAAGCTAAAGCAAAAAAACCGGACGAAGATCCATCTAAAAAGAAACCTGAAGAAGATACTCCTGATCAAAAGGAAAAGAAGTCACAAGATGATCTATGGCTAAGGCTCACAAAACAATTAGATAGTGATTTTTCATCAAGTTCCATGAATGAAGCTGTGACCCCAGAAAAGATTAATACCACCGTGGCTCGAACTTTAGCAGACCGCACCTATGTTCGAGTTAGAGGAAAACATGACATTGATGATTATAAACCATCGCCTTTCACTATTCAAT
Organism: Crocinitomix sp.; assembly: GCA_020849935.1. Lineage (GTDB taxonomy): Bacteria > Bacteroidota > Bacteroidia > Flavobacteriales_D > Crocinitomicaceae > Crocinitomix. The sequence goes on from JADZFJ010000216.1 coordinate 665, forward strand.
TTACCTTAAAAAGGAAGGGTAAAGTATCAGGCAAATACAAAAAAGAAATGAAGAATATGTTGCACTTTGCCCGCAATCAGCCAAGGATTAATCACTACTTCGATCCACTGGAGCTTAATACATTAATTCGCGCAAATGGCGGTGATCCTGCAAAAATTACAAGTCGATGGAAAACTGATAGGCAACTGAAAGAGTTGATATCAGATAAAGGCCCAAGAAATCCTACAAATACTTTTTATCACAAGGGAGGAGTGAGGGATATAAATAAAATCGAAAAACCGAAACGAGAAATTTTTGGATTTAAAGATAATGTGAAAAAAGAGTCGGCTGCAGGGTTGACCGTTATGAAAAAAGGTTTTACTGATTTAGCTTGGAAAGAAACACAGGAAACTCCTGATTTTCAAAAGGCTGAGTCGGAGAATGGCAGGGTAATTTCTAAATCTGAACTTTTAGGAGAAAAAAGTCTCTTACAAAAATTGGCAAGATTTCAAAATGCCCGATGGAAAAATGGAAATATTGGAAAGGAAAAATTAAAAAAACCATTCTTTAATTGGGATGAGGCAATTATGGGACACGACGATTCTCAACATATGGGAGCGTCGGGTTATTGGAATGATATCGGAAATACATTTACAAGAAACGATAATATGAAATGGAATAAAAATCCAGATAATTATTGGGGTCCAGAATACAAACTTGATTCATCGGCTTCTGGTTCTGCTGCGCCAGAATACGATGATCCGACAAAAAATTCGAATCCATCGTGGTGGAACGCTGCGGATTCAAATTGGCTTGGTCACACAATGCCTGATTATAAATTTGAATTAACAGCTACATAAGAATAGATTGAAACAATCAAAGTATTGACATTCAGAAAATAAATAATTAATTTTAAGGTATGAGTTTACAGCAAAATTTTAGAGGTCCAACAGCCATTCCAATGGCAGCGGAACAACTCGAATCGACAGGTTTCAAACCTGCGGCAGAAACCTCATTCGCTGGTCAAAATTTGGCGGCCTCAGCTTTGCCTAATTCAGGTAAATCTGAACCTGCTGTTCAACGGAAATCGGTTGAAGAAGATCAAACCATCCAACGGAAAACGGAAGAAGAGGACAAAGTGATGATGAAACCCTTGGAAGAAGAACAGGTGCAAAGAAAGGCGGTTGAAGAAGAAAAGGTCATGATGAAACCATTGGAGGAGGAGCAAATCCAGAGAAAAGAAGAGGATGAAAAAGTGATGATGAAACCGTTGGAGGAAGAACAAGTGCAACGTAAACCTGAGGAGGATGAAAAAGTGATGATGAAACCGTTGGAGGAAGAACAAGCGCAACGTAAACCTGAAGAAGAAAAAGTGATGCGTGCTGTCGTGGAAGAAGAAAAGGTTCAACGAAAAGAGGCAGGCGCTGTGCCAACGGTTACCAATAGTTTTCAATCGTCCGTGGATGCCTCTCAAGGGCAAGGATCGAAATTGGATGGTACTACGAATGATTTTATGTCGTCTAAATTTGGAACTGATTTTAATGAGGTAGCCATCCACAAAGATAAAAGAGCGCACGAACTTGCTTCTCAAATTCATGCAAGAGCTTTTACGGTTGGAAAGGACATCTATTTTAATGAAGGCGAATATCAACCCAATACCTCTGAAGGTAAACACCTGTTGGCACACGAGTTGACACATACTCTTCAACAATCGAAAGAAATTAAAAGAGCAGATGAAGAAAACCAATACGAATTAAAAAGATCAAGTGGAGCCGCTGTCAAATTGGGAACAAGGGTAACTTATTCGCTTGAAGCAAATTCGGGGGGCAAAATTTTAGATAGCTATTCATACAATTGGGTTGTCCTTGACGCGGCAGGAAGGCGATTTTATACAGAATCCACGACCTCACCTTATGTTTCATTAGCGGCAATTATGCCTGGAGATTATTTGGTGCAAGTGCAGATTATAGACAGTGACGGTGGCTGGGTCGAACAAGCTTTTGTGAAACAAAATGTTTATTTTGAAGAAAAAAATACCGAATTAGGTGGGTTGAGCGTCGGAAATTTTGATTTTAAATACGATGGAAAACAAGCCTTAGTCAATGTAAGGGTGAAGTTTCAATTTGAAGACGGAGTGGCAGATCCAGACAAAGATGCTTTTAAAGCCAAGTTTTTTAGCGCGGTTGATACCTATTGGTCGAAAAGTGGTGTTAGTTTTACATCGACGGGTAAATGTGCGGTGTCGGACATCCCTTTAAAAATTGTATTGGTGGAAAATGAATCTAATTATCATAAACTGGTAGATGTCACAACTGACTACCGAAGACCGAATGTGATTTCAGACATGAATCTTTATCTTGGAATTACCCAAAATACAATTGCACATGAATTTGGGCATGTCCTTGGTTTAAATGATGAATATGACGGTGGTTGGATTGAAAATAGTATGTTTTGGCACGATGATAACTCGAATCATGACGATACTTCTGCACTAATGAACTCGGGATCTGAATTAAGACAACGCTATTTTACTCATTTTTTAGCGAAAGTGAATGAAAATTCAACTTCCGACTGTCAGTATAAACTCAAATCCCCATTCTCGAAATAATGAAACAGAAAATTTTAATCGGATTGCTTTTGATCATCGGTTTATCAGTAATCGTTTTGATGATCATAGATTTCAAAAATTATCCCCCACTTGCAATAGGAACTCCAGGATGGGAATACAAGAATAATTATGAAGGTTCTTTAACGTATCACATTTCATTGGTATTGCTTGGCGCAATAACAGGCTTGTTTATGGGGTTCGCTGCAAATAAGAAATTGTACATGTATTTAAAATTTGTTATTTTCTTGCTTTTTATTGGATTGATGATTCTTGCTTGGGCAAACGTTATTCATCAAGGAGGTGTTGCGAGCATTTTTGCGCTTTGGAGTTTGTTCTTATTTGTGTGGGGAATCATCGCCATGCCTTGGAAAGGGCTTTTTAGAAGTTGACAATAAAAAATGTCTTAATTTCGGATGGAAATTCAATAAATAAATATGTCAAAAGAGGTTCTAGTCTGCCGAAAATTCGAAATTTTAAATTCAACCAACGAAGTGATTCACCACTTTGAATTAATTATCTTTAAACCAATTCAAATAGGGGAAGATTGGGTCTGCCGTTATTTTATTTCGGATGCTCCACTAAGACCACAAAAAGAAATTTTCGGAATCGACTCTTTTCAAGCACTTAGTTTGGCGATAAAATTGGCAAAAGCCGAAATTGAAGGTCTTTCTAGGTATTCGAAAATCACTTTTTTAGAAGATGATGATCTATGGCTTTGAACAAATCTATTTTTCAAATAGTCAGATCAATTAATAGGATTTTTCCCAATTTTAACTTATTATTGCATACATCTTTCAACTGATTTACTATGAAACATATTTTCTTTTTTACGATTTTAACACTTGTCCTCAACGGAGCCAACGCACAACGCGAACCGCTTTCCTCAGGTGGTGGCGAATATGTTATTGAAACAACTGAAGATAAATGTTTAAGTGACATCGATCGCGCGGCGATTCAACGAAGATTGGAAATCAGTCGCATGAAATTGGAAGCGGAAGGGAAATTGAATTTTTCGGGAGATCGTGAAGAAGTTCAGTTTATTTGGCCAGTGCGCAATGCAGCGGAGTTGAATTGGAATAGCAGTTACGGAATTTCGGCACATGTGGATCAAGATCCTAGTGCTGATGTACTTGATTATGAATGTTCGTTCAAAACCTACGGAGGTCATTTTGGGACAGACATTTTTACATGGCCATATCCTTGGTATTTGGTTGATAATGATTTAGTGGAAGTGGTCGCAGGTTTTGAAGGGGTTATTATCGAAAAAGATGATGGTTTTGAAGATGATCATTGTGAATGTATTGGTTCGTGGAATGCTGTTTATGTGCAACATGCAGATGGCTCAGTAGCTTGGTATGGACACATGAAAAAAGGTTCTTTGACGACAAAAGCGATTGGTGAAACCGTAAATCAAGGAGAGTATTTAGGAATTGTTGCAAGTTCTGGTTGTTCGACAGGGCCACATTTACATTTAGAAGTGTATGATGCAGATGTTCAGTTGGTTGATCCTTATGAAGGTACTTGTAATTCGCTAAATGCTGATACTTGGTGGTTGGATCAAAAACCGCATTGGGATCCTACCATCAATACCATTTTAACACACGACGCATTGCCCGAGCACGGATGTCCAAGTTACAACGAAAATCCTCATTTTCAAGATTATTTTTTTCATGGCGACATTTTTTACACAGTTGCCTATTTTCATGACGCTATTCCTGGTACTTACACTAATTATAGGATTTTGACCCCTGATGGTGGAGTATGGATTGAATGGTCAATTATAAATGATACCTACTACAATGCAAGTTGGACATACTGGACGTGGATCTTTACAATTGATAGCCCTGTTGGTGAATGGACATTCGAAGCAACGTGTGAAGGTGATGTTTTAACCCATCATTTTTATTGTGGTGTTTATGCTGGCGTTGAGGAAGAAAAAACGAATCAATTGACTATTTTCCCAAATCCAACTAATCAAAATTTAGTGCAAATTGGTGGATTGACCCAGCCAGTGAATGCCATTTCTATTTTTGACCTAACAGGTAAAATAGTATCACAAACGACGATTGAGGCTGGAATTTTAGATGTTTCCAATTTGGCAAAAGGAATTTATTTTGTTCAAGTGCAAGCAGAAAATGAATTGATTAAATTGGTGATTAATTAAGCGAAAATTCCTTTTAACAATCATTTAACAAATAGATACCTGTTTTTTTTGTAATTTCGCAAAGTGTTAAGATTTAAAGCAATAGTGTTATTCTTACTATTTTCCTTGTCATCGCTTGGGAAGTCTGTAGAAATTCATTACTGCGAAGGAACCATCACAGACCTTGCTTTTTTTGGTGGAGCACAATG
>JADZFJ010000217.1 GCA_020849935.1 Crocinitomix sp.
ACAAATTCGCAAAGCCTCCGTTATTTTATTGTTAATCGACTTGAGTGAAAGCAAATCCGCGGCCGTTTTAACTCAAATCGAAAAATTTCGTACCCAAGCCCTCAACGAAACACAAACCTTGATACCAGTTTTTAATAAATTGGACGAAGTAAAAAATGCTGATTTTGAGGAATTAAAAGGAAATGGTGTTTTTATTTCGGCCAAAAACAATTGGCATTTAGACGAATTAATTGAGCGCTTATCGGCAGAAGTAGAAGGGTATGGGCAAACCAACGAAACCATTGTAACCAATGTGCGGCATTATGAAATTTTAAAAAAATGCGAACTATCACTCCAACGCGTTCAAGAAGGTCTTAAAAATCAAATTCCCGGCGATCTACTCGCCATGGACATCCGCGAAACCTTGCACCACTTGGGGGAGATTACTGGTCAAATCACCTCCGATGATTTGTTGGGGAATATTTTTGCTAATTTTTGTATTGGGAAGTGATCCCATTTTTGCACAGAAGAAAAAGTTAATAAAACTCCATTAAAGACAATATAATCAAAGGTTTGTGTCTATCTCTTGTTCATTACTTTTTTCCGTCTTTAAGATTTTGATTTTTGGTTTTGGGGCATTTATCGTTTTATGAAAAACTATCGGCTTTTTTGTTCGGATTTAAGAATGTTTCTTTTGGATATAAAGACAGGCATATGTGGAATGTGAAATTGATTTTTAGAATAAATTTGAATTAATTCTGACGAAAATAATATAGTAAAAGTCATAAAAAACGGAAAAAAGCTAAATCATTTATTAAAGGCGACAGCGGAGGAAGTGTCAATAAGAAAACTTGAGCTAAAAAAGTCGTTGTACATAGAAAGTTTATAAAAGGTTGTACGCCTCGGCAAGTTGGATGTCTGCAATGATTATATTGCTTGCGAAGCGATTAAAACTGTTTTGTAAATTTTTGATGAGAATTTTTTTCGCGGTCTAGCCTTGCACTAGCTAATCCTCAAAAACTGAATTTATAACGCATTTTCCAAGATTGACCTCATTGCCCTGTTATTTCTCCAAGCCCAATCAACTGACCTAATTCATTTATAAGAGACTTTTCAGTACCAAGTGTCACAAGAGCTCTGCCGTTGTAAAAAGGTTCAATCGTTTTAAACCTAAAATCATAAATAGGATTGCCTTTTTTATCGATATGAAACCAGCCTTCATTATCCTTGGCAGTTGCATAGCCTTTATGGTAAACTCCAATATCATTGAACTCTTTTGAATGAATTCGTTTTCCGACTTTATCGATGTGTGTCCAAGTGCCGCTTTGATTCATGACGCAAGCAATGCCGTATCTATAATCTCCTACGTACCGATAGTTTTCTTTATAGGTTCTATTGCCGCTCAGGTCAATGTGGTGAAAATGTCCTTCATTGTCCTGCGTGCTACACAGGTTTTCTTGATAATTTCCCGCCCATTTGTAATAAATTGAATGAACAAAATCTCCATTCACATCAATATGAATGAAACCACTTTTCGTTTGAACCGTTGCACGATTGTCATAGTAGCCAAATGTGCGTTCGTAGCGGTTGCTGTAAATTGGATCTCCATTGGAATCAATGTGATAAGCACCTGATTTATCTCGAACAGCTGCGATTCCTGGACTATGGAAATTCAAGGCTTCAAGGAATTGCTTATCACCGAAAAGTTTTTTTCCGTATAAGGAATAGGCGCGTTCATCTTCGGTTAGTTTTATTTTGTTCCAGTTCATTTTTTAGAAAATTGAAGTATAAATTGTAAATCATTTAGTTGGCTAATCGAATCATAATTGAATCCATTTGATTCGATAAGATTAATGTAGTTAGTTGAAGTGCGTTCATGGCTATTGCACATTACCAGCATATTTAAGCTTAAAAGGTGGTGCTTGGTTTTTGTAAGGTCTTGACAGTTTTCAATTACGATTAGGCGACCTTTTGTTGGAAGAGAGTTGAATACATTTTTTAGTATGGTTGAGGCTAGTTCATCATTCCAATCATGAATAACTCTCGAAAGAATAGCGACTTCAGCAACCTTCGGAATCTCCTTAAAGAAATCACCTGAGCATTTGTTCACGGATTGATCATTGAATAATTCGAGTACTTCGGGCGATTCAAATAAAAAATAACTCTTCAAAGGTTCAGCTTGTTGTAGGTATGATAGTAACTTACCAGATCCTCCTCCAATATCTATGAAAGAATTATAAGCATTTAAGTCCAGTTTTGATGCAATATTTCTATAATCATCTCTAGCATATTCGTCCATTGCTCGGTGATAGATTTTAAACTCTTTCTTGTCATTTTTAATCATTTCGAAATAGGATGAATGTTCGTATTTTTCAAAATAAGAGGTTCCAGAAAGGATACTTTTTTTTAAGTTTTTAAAAGCGTCTAAGTGCCATTGACTCCATAATATACACGCATATTTTAGACTTTCGGGATGATTTTCCGTGAGAACTTCTGATTTTGAACTTAGTTCTAATTCGTTATTATTTTGAATTAAATAATTTTTGTCAATAAGGAATTCAATTAGATGCAGAAGTCCTTTACCATTTGTTTTAAGCACCTTATTTAAATCACGGATTTTTGAGGTGCCATTCTTGATATAATCAAACAAATCTAATTCGCATGCTGTGCTAAGCGCAAGATAGGCCCAGTGCTCTGTAAAGACTGATTTTAAATTGTGTTTATCCATGAGTCAGTTTGTTTTTTAATTGATGAATGGTTTGTAGTGTCATCCCGCTTTCAACGAGGTAGTTTTTAACGCCTCCTTTTTCCTCAATATAGTCGAGCGCAATCTTTAGAAACTTGCTTTCCGTGTCGTTTTCTGAGGATAAATAGTCTTGATAAATTTCTTTTGTACTCGCTCCACAAATAAGTGCGATTATGGCACATAAAATTCCTGTTCGGTCTTTCCCGGCATGGCAATGAATGACAACGGCTCCTTTTGAATTAAGGATTTCGTTGAGACTTCGTATAATTGAAGCTTGACAACACATTATGAAGTACCGATACGCGATTTCTGAATTTGTTCCTTGTTGATGATTTTTTTTGAACCAATCTGGTTGCTTCCAAGGGTCGAGTGGGGCATGAACGTAATTAACCTTGGTTCTAATTCGTTTTTCATAGTTTATATTATCCAATTCTTGCTCGGCTCTCAAATCAATAATTGTATGAATATTTCTTGTATCTAACA
>JADZFJ010000218.1 GCA_020849935.1 Crocinitomix sp.
CGTTAGATAAGTGATCTTTAATTAATTTCTTATCAGATTTAATTAATTGGAGAAAGGTAGGGTTTGATTTTAATGTTTTGTAGGTAATCCCTAAATCACATGCTCTTTTTAAATAATTTAACGCTTTTGTTTTGTCAAAATGATAGGCATTTTCAAAGGCATCCAAACAATCAAATTTAAAAGGACGTTTTACCACATTAAAAGCCCGTTCGTAGTACATATCTGCATCTGCATGATTACTCAAAAGTACCAACGATTTAGCTCGATTTATTAACTGATAATACGGGTAATATTCACTGTCTGCACTTATGGCAAGATCTGGGAATGCGCGCACGCCAAATGTCCCAAAAAATACCAGAATTAAAATGTATTTTACCATGAAGTAAATTAAATGAAAATTTCGATTTGTTCGGTTATTTAAATAAAAAAGAGAGCAACTTTTTGAGTTGCCCTCCTTTATAAAAATTAATCCTATCCTTCAACTAAATCGTCTGCGAATTTAGGTGTCCAAGGACCTGCATCCGATCCGTCTTTTGCGTCTTTGCATGTCCAACCAGTAGTAGAACTTTTAGTGTTTTTACCACCTTTAATGTTTGCTGGAGACATCAAAGAATTCATGTCAATTACATTGAATAATTCAGCTTTTAATGATTTTTGCTTTTTCATTTTTAAATAATATTTGTTTAGCTAAAATTACAGAATTTTGATCCGCTATTTCTGGACAAACTGAATTGTTTTATTTTTAACTGAATGGGAATTCTACTTTTTACGTGCAAGTTGAAGGATAAAATAAATTAAACTCATCACCAAAAAACCAACATTCACATATTTTGCAAAAGGAGGCACTCCTTCGGGATAGATTTGCCCTAACAAAACCACCGAATTCAAGAGGATCAGAACAATTAAGATGGTGTTTTTCAAACTTTTCATACGCTCAATTTTTTAGTGATTCCTGATTATTTATGTAGATCAATCATTTTTCGAATTAACGAAATTTGTCCCAAATGATAATAACTGTGTTCGATGACGCCTTCGATATTTCGCAGGTAGGTTCCATATCTTTGGTCGATGAAAATTTCATCTAAGGTTTGATCGGCTAATTGCTCGACGCGATTAGCAAATTTTTCTGCATTGAGCAAAAAATCGCTTCTCAAACTTTCCCATTCTTGTGCTGATTGAATTGGTTTCATGTTAAAACTGAATTGATCGCTTATTTCGAGTTTTCCAGTTTCGAAAGCGTGTAAAAGTCCAACCAAATAATAATTAATGTGAAATGTTAATTCGGCAATGGTGTTCAAATTTTCAACTTTTTGAGTAGCCGTTTGCCAAGGAATATTTAAAATTAGATCTTTAAAATTCGTGTTGGCGATCCATGTGCCGTTTGAATAAACTTCGCGAATTCGCCCAGCTATTAACTTACTCCTTGTCATCGTTTTTGAGATAAATATAGACAATCTCTTGTTTTGACAAAACGGATGATGACTAAAATCTTACGCCAATTTGTCCGCCAATCCACATTTTAACGCGGCTATTCGAAAAAGTTTGGTCGTAAAATGGGTTAAAGCCAATTTCAGAACTGTAACCTCCCTCGTTGTCCAAAAGCTGAATGAGGTTTACGTTAAATGATGGACCAACAAAAATTGTCATCCATTTTGCCACTTGAAAATCGAAGGTTGTGGACGCTTTAAAAAGTTGAGAAAAATTGAACTCTTCGAAATCATTATCAATCACCATTTGAGCACTAAAATCGGCACTAAAAGAAAATTTATTTTTAAGAATCAGGTTTGACCCAAATCCTAAACCTGCCGCGTACAAGGCATTTTCTCCAAATCTAGCGCCTAAATGATAGGTATTATAAAATTTTCGTACCCCTGTTTTAAAAGTTAAATTTACAGGAAATGTCTCGTTGTAAGCGATTTCTGTTTTGTGATATCCATTTTTAACAAAATTAAAAAGTCCTATTGAAATTCCATTACCATCGTCACTTGTATTGATCAGTGAAATTTGAACCCCTTTATTCACTTTAGCGAAATTAAAAATCCCAGAAACCTGTACTCCACTGTTTATGTCTGTCTTATTTCCTATACCCGCCAATTGAAAGGTACTGGATCCTTGTTTGATATGATTCGAAATTCCAGCCAATTGTCCGCCCATAAATTTACCTGATGCGTGGTTGTGAACTCCTGCCAATTGAAATCCTTGAACACTCGAATCCGCCAAATTTGCAATTCCAGCTAATTGAAACCCCTTAAAACCACTTCGGGCAGCCGAACAGATTCCACTAATTTGCATTCCGTCCACAAAACCTCGCGTGGAAGAAAAAATTCCAGCCACTTGAACACCTTTCGCATTTTGGTGGTTAAAATTCGCGATGCCCCCCACCTGATATCCACTTAATGAACCTCCATTAAAATTTGCAATGCCGGCAAATTGTCCACCCTTAAAATTCCCCCCAACCACATTCGAAATTCCCGCCACCTGAACACCTCCCACCGAATCGCCAACAAAATTCGAAATTCCTGCAATTTGAGCACCGCGCACTTCAGATTTAATCAAATTTACCAAACCCCCAATCTCAACGCCATTCACTCCCGCGGCATAGCCCGCCAAAACATTCAACGAAAAATTATTGGTCATTAACCCGTTGGTAGATAAATTTGATCCAATGCCGATCGAAGGAATTAAAGAAATTTGCGCCATCCGTCCTTCTTTAATCAAGGCCAAATTTTTATTGTGGGTTTGAACCTCAATTGGGGTGATGGTTTTGGTTAAAATTCGATCTTCGATTGGCTGATAAATCGGTTCGATGGATGGCAAATCGATTTTTTCAACGAGTTCAACCTCAGGCTCTAAATTTACATTGAGTACAATGGTTTCCTTGTCTTTGACATCTACCACCGCTACAAATTCCTTAAACCCTGATTTACGAATGTACAAACTCCGCAATGTTTCGGCCACAGGAATGGTCATTGAATATTCTCCATTTTGATTGGATACCGCGGCCAAACGTGAATCAACATCATAAATACTCGCATTTGCAATCGCTTTTCCAGTGCGTATATTGCGAATAATTCCAGAAAATTGGGTAAGCATGTGGGTTTTCTTCCGCTCTCTTAATTCCACAGCGTCCTCATTTTTCAATAAAACGATATGATCTCCAACCTCTTTAAAACGAACCATTTTATTAAAAATCAGCGAAAGTCCATACCCAATCGTTTTTTGCTGAATAGATATACTGACAATTTTGTTTTCGTCAATAAAATCTGGATTGTACGAAAATTTAACCGCCGCTCGATCTTCAATAGTTTGGAGAATTATTTTTATCGACGTATTTTTAACATCAACGGTAATAATGCGATCCAAAATTCCCGCTGAAGCCGATGTTTGGCAAACAATTAGTGAAAAAAATACTAAAAAAATAACCCTTTTAACCATTACATTTTAACGTGTAAACTTGTTTCGAATCTACACTACTTTTTTCAATTATAAATCCATGAATTTCAGCAATTACTTTTAATATTTCTTCAATCGATTGACTTTTTTTAAGGCTCGATACAATTCTCAAATTTTGACGATCTGGGCAAGCTAAAACAACTTCACACTCAGGGTCAAAAATCGAATTCAATACGTCAATCACTTCGTTTAAAGGCACTCCATCAAACTTAACTTCTCCCGACATCCAATATAATTCGCTCAACCCTGTTGATTCTTTGTTTTCTTTATAAAGTTGATTGGTGGTGTGATTAAAGATTCCTTTTTCACCCGGTATCAAAACCAGTTTGTTCGTTTGATTGCCAAATTCCACCTTTCCCGTTTTTACATAAACTTCGGTAATAGAATCGCCTTCGATCGCTTTGATATTAAACGAAGTACCCACCACTTTTACAAATAATTCATCTTCCAAATCGACAATAAAAGGTCTTTTTTCATCTTTGGTAATTTCAAAAAATGCTTCTCCTCTTAGTGCTACCTTCCGCTCATCTGCTTCAAATTCACTTAAATAAGATAAACTCGAATTGGCGTTTAATTGAATTACAGAACCGTCGGACAACTCATCCACCAACCCGGTTTCCTGTGCCAAACGGTTAATTCTTAATTCTTCATTTCCTGTAAATTTGAGTAGTGAAAAAATGCCTACTAAGATTAAAATGGTTGCTGCACTTGACCAAAAAATCGTTTTTCGCCAATTTCGTTTTAAGGGGATGATTTTTTCCGTTGGTTGAATTTTATCCAAAACAGTTTGCCAAGCATTCTCCACATTCACTGCCACTGGGTTTGGTTGAACGGTGCCAACAAATTCCCAAGTTTTTACCAACTCATCATATTTTTTTTC
>JADZFJ010000219.1 GCA_020849935.1 Crocinitomix sp.
CATAGATTTTTGCGGGTAATCCAATTTCCAAAGGAATCCGCAAATGATTATTTCGAGAATTTAAAAGATGGGCAATGTTTTTTGATTTTACAATGTTTCTTCTGTTGTGAGCACCAAAAAAAATAGTGCGCATCAAAATTTGTCTATTTTGACCAATTTTAAATTCGTCTGGCAATGATTGCAGCAACTTTAAAAAATCAAACGATGATTCATACGATATGTTGTTATAACCGAATTTTTCATTTAACGCGATTCTCTTGTTATTGATAAAACTTAACGAATCCATCGCCGTTTTATTAATGGCAATAAAACAAAGTAACAAACTACCAAAATGTGGTAATCCATTTTCCGCTAAGGCCTTAACAATGCCTTTTAATTCTTCGGTATAAACAATTGTACTGCCTTGTCGAATAGAAATAACTTCATAGTTCTCTTCCCAAACCCAAAAATAATCTTTGTATGATTGATAGTAATTTATGTCGCTCATCTCATCAAATTTTAACAGTTTGTCTCCACGAAGCAATGGACAATGAGCGCAAAAGCGTTTTTTCTACCAAGTTATACTGTTCGTTCGAGGTCCACCATATAAAATATTTACCAATTGGATTTATTTTTTTCTCAATCGTTTCTGCTAAAATGGGATAGGCTAACTCCCAACCAACGGGCAAAATAAAATCGCCATGTTGCCAAAACGCTTTCCCTTTTATCGGCAACATGGGTTCACCAAAAATTAAGGCATGATTCTCTTCAACCACACACCATTTTAAGGCATCTAACCGAATTTTAGGCGCAGTTTGAAAAAACGCATCAACCTCCTTACATTTAACGAATAAGATGGTAGCAACCTTCTCATTTTGAGTGGGAACAAGGTTAACAAGTAAGGTTTGATGAATGCCGAAAAAATTGTGGTTATAATCTCCAATTTCAACGGTCAACGCACGTTCAATCGGCGACCAAAGTAGATTGGGCATTTTTTTTAATGGCAAATGACTTCCTTTCGGAAAAATCAAATTGTCTTTGCAAACATAAATGCTGATAAATGGAATTGACAATAATTCAGCCGAATTTAACTGAGTTTCGGTAAAATTCTTAATCCAAATTTCAGTTGACTCAATAGCAAGTTTCAAATTATCCCAATGCCTAATTTGGCCAAGGAAATCTTTATGTTCAACCGACAATTTAACTAAATAGTCTGCAAAATTTTCTGCCATAAATTGTCAATTTCAGTTTCAATAAATTGCTTTTGTTCCCTGTTTTTAATCCAAGCACATCTGTTTTGTACATAACGAAGCTTATCTTTTACCACATTTTGTTCTTCAAAAGTAAGTGTTTGATTTTGCCATTTGTCCGCAAGGTATTTCACTTCTTTTAAAACTTCCTCCGGATTGGGAGCTTTGTTTAAAAGCGCTTGCGGATGGGACTTTTCCTCAACTTCTTTGTCAATGATATTGTTAATGATGCCTTCTAATATTTCAATCTGTTCTTCTGTATCCCAAATATATTTTAACACCCACAAATCCGTTTTAATTGCCATTGTTCGTCCACAAATTAACGCACTTGCGGCAATCAAATTTTGCAATTTCACCGCCCTTCTGTCCGAAACTTTAATCCCTGTATTCCGCAAAGAGTGCACAATAGTAATGTAATCCGGTCGAATAGGTGAGAGGTCTATTTTTCTCGCCTGTAACTGTAAATCTCTAATTTCTTGCGAAGTGATGGTCGGTTGAATTTTATCAAAGTCATTTTCCAAACTCCAGCCAGCTAATAAAACATCTTGTAATTTATCAGGATCCACATAATCGCACTTGGCACGAATTAAAAAACGATCGAGGAGTGCATTTAAGGATTCATCTTCGGGCAGCATATTACTTGCACCGATAAACATTAATGCGGGCAACTTTTTGGTTTCTTTACCTCGTCTAAAAATTCGTTCATTCAATGCCATCAATAAACTATTTAAAATAGCACTATTTGCATTAAAAATTTCATCCAAAAAAACCATCGACGCTTCAGGCATCATGCCCTCCGTATTGGTCATTAATTCCCCATCTTTCAATTTACGAATATCAAATGGACCAAAAATCTCGTTTGGCTCGGTAAAACGAGTCAATAAATACTCAAAATTTTTGCCATCCGCAATACAGGCAGAGAGCATCCGAACAATGGCACTTTTTGCCGTGCCTGGAGGTCCCAAAAGAAAAGCATTTTCCTTTGCAATGAGCGAGACACCTAATAAATCTACAATTTCATCTTTGCCAATAAAGGCATTTTTTACGTAGTTTAAAACAGTGGTAAGTTTATCTAAATTTTCCATTAATTAAAGTAGGTTTATTAATTCTTTCCAATAATATTCGGGATAATTTCCCAAAATAGCGCGGATCTTTTCTTTCAAATGTGGATTTTTGGCGCGATTTAAATCCTTGTGATCCATCACGCGATCTAAATAAAGCTGAGTTAAACAATCATTCGAAAAAATTAGCTCAAAATCCAAGTCATTCTCCTGCGCCGAAACACCAATTCCCGAAAAATGCCAGGTGGTTAAGATTTTTTCCAAAATAGGAATAAGTTTATCACTCGAATCGATATTTTGCGTGTCTTTCAGAATTTGTGGCAAAAAACGCAAACATAGGTCAGCCGACAACACAGCCTCTGGGGTAATTTGTTCCGAAAATTCAGGGACTAAATCCACCAAATCTTCCTCCGAATGTTCGCGGTACAAAAGAACTTGTGCAGCAGTGTAAACAGTTTTAGCTCCCCATAAAGTC
>JADZFJ010000220.1 GCA_020849935.1 Crocinitomix sp.
GAGCTTTCAGAAAATATGTTGGTCACTTTAAAAATCTTGGACGCTGATGAACAAGAAGTAAGGACCTTGTTGAATAAAGAGTTAAACAAAGGGCAGAATGTTTTAGATTTTTACCCTGCCGAATTTGAGGATGGAATTTATTTTTTATCTTTAGAAACGACAGGAACACTGATTACACGAAAAATTAAGATCAAATGTCATTAGAAATGTATTGATTATGGTAAAATTTAGTTGGAAAATTTCTCTTTTAGTTGTTTTATTTTTGAGTTTAAATGTTCAAGGTCAATCAATTCCATACTCTCCCAAAGGTACTTTCAATATTACCCTAGGCGTACCAGCTAAACCAAATAATTTTGCGTTTGAACGCACCATGGAAGGTTTACTAAATGCTGGATTGGATTATAGATACAATGTTTACAAAGGTTTAACGTTTGGAATTGGTGCAAAATATGCCTTATTTACCCTAAATTCTTTTGCTTTCAACAATCTTCCAATAAGTGGCTCTTACCAAATGCCGGGTGGATATGTAATGGCTGGCTATGAGAAATTTACAACAGATCGAATATCATTTACCGGAAGTATTCGTGCAGGGTATTCGTTGATGATGTCATTCAACGATTCGTGTCAACTAAAATTAGGTGGTCCACACATCGCAGAATCTTTTTTCCTCGAACCTCAAGTAGAGATGACTATGCTCGCCGACCTAGGCTCTCCGCACGGTTTTACCATGTTGTTTGGCTACAATTTATATTTTCATGAGTTTGGTCGTGAAGATTTATGTATGAATGAAGTTTCGGGGCTTTTGGATGAACACTACGTAGGAATTACCCGCTATTTTAGTATTGGATTTGGTTACCGTTATTTTATGGGAAGAAATTAAATTAAATCAGTTTAAGATGATGGGAAAATTTTACCTGATTTTATTTTTTGTTCCGCTGATTTTAGCAAATTGCCAAAAGGAGGAGGAGCCAGAGGATTCGACTTTACCACCCGGTGCAATTCCCTACACCACCGAAGAAGTTGCCTTTGTGCCTTATACTTCAACCAATTTAACATTTAAAAAAGCACCTGATTTTACCGAGGAGTTGATTCTAGGATTTATCGAACGAAAAGCCACTGAAGAAGTCTTTGCCTGGGATCAAACCACCTTTCATTTTGGGACCGATCCGTATCTAAACCTCGAATTTAGACTTCGCTATTTGCAAACAGAAACCACCGCCCAAAAAACCTTAGCTATTTATATGCCCTATTGGGATGATGCAGGTGTGATTCGTTCCAATGTTTTTGAAATGCCTTTGGTGATGACGGATGACGAAACTAATTTCTTTCAATCGCTGGTGACTTTTCATGCAAGTATCGATTTAAATGGCACGGTTTGGAATGATGTTTTTGAAATCAAACCCTTGTTAAGCACCGAGGAAACGATGGATAGCGGCACCAATTTTGAAAAGATTTTCTACAATAAAACGGTTGGATTGATTCAAATGAATCAAAAAAACGGGGATCGTTGGATGCTTTTTCCTTAAAATTAAAAATGGCGAATCAATTAAAAGTTGTCTTTTTAGGAACGGGAACTTCTCAAGGTATTCCAGTGATTGCATGTGATTGTGAGGTTTGTCAGTCAGCTGATCCTCATGATAACCGACTGCGATGTTCTGTATTGGTATCCGTAAATGACCGAAATATGGTGATTGATACGGGACCAGATTTTCGTCAACAAATGTTAACCGCAAAAGTAAAAACATTGGAAGCTGTACTATTTACCCACGAACATAAAGATCATATTTCAGGTATGGATGATATTCGTGCTTTTAATTACGCCGCCGAAAAGCCCATGGAAATTTTTGCTTCTCAACTCGTTGAAATTGGGTTAAAAAGAGAATTTCATTATGTTTTTGGCAATAATGATTACCCTGGCATACCTCAAATTAACTTAAACATTATCGAAGATGAACCCTTTGAAGTGATTGGAGAAAGGGTGATCCCCGTTAATGTCATGCATTATAAATTGCCAGTGAAAGCATTTCGAATTCGTAATTTTGCCTATGTCACCGATGCCAATTTTATTGAAGAAAGTGAATTACTCAAATTAAAAGGAGTGACCCATTTGGTGATTAACGCCTTGCGAAAAACCCCACATATTTCCCATTTTTCGTTGGAAGAAGCCTTGAAAATCATTGAAATAATCGCTCCTAAAAAGGCGTATTTGACCCATATTAGTCATTTAATGGGACTTCATGCCGATGTGATGAAAGAATTGCCGGAAAACGTAGTTATTGCCTATGACGGTTTAGCCATTGAAATAGATGAAATTTAGTCGAATCCTTGTTTTGTTAGTGGCTCTTCTTAGCATCGTAGCCATCGGTTATATTGTCTTACAAACCAAAAGAAATTCATTTGTTTATCCCGATTTTGGAGTGGAAGTGCCACCAAATTATCCCCTTTTAGGAATTGACGTTTCGCATCACCAAGGAGATATCAATTTTAAGGAAACGGCGAAAATGAATACAGGCATCGACAGCATTCAATTTGTTTATATCAAAGCAAGCGAAGGCAGGAATTTTGCAGACGATAAAAGTGCTGAAAATGCCACGGGTTGTGCTGAAAATAAGTTGAAATATGGGTTTTATCACTTTTTTCACGGATCCTTGTCGGCACAAGAACAGGCGCAATTTTTCTGTGAGCAGATAAAATCCCATCCTTTTGATTTAATTCCGGTGATAGATGTAGAAATAACAGGAGGTTTAAAACCGTTGGTTTTGGTCGATTCGGTTTTGGTGTTTATGGATAAAGTAGAAGAGATTCTTGAAGTGCGCCCAATGATTTACACCTACCTCTCTTTTTATGCTGATTATTTTGAAAATTCAAAAGCCTCGAACGAATTGTATTGGTTGGCAGCTTACGATCAGCCAAATCCATACATGCAAAAGGAAAATGTAATCATTTGGCAATTTACCGAAAAGGCAACGGTGGATGGGATTGCTTCGGCGGTAGATTTGAATGTAGCAAAACGAACATTTTATACCAAAGTTGTGATTCAACGGCCCATAGAATAGGGCATGAAAGAAGTTGGATAAGGTTTGTTCCAATTCATTCAAAAAGGGACGAATGGAAATCTCCACTACTTAGATCCTCTGATCAAGACTTTCTA
>JADZFJ010000221.1 GCA_020849935.1 Crocinitomix sp.
CCATCGATTGAAGTGATTCCAATTGCCATTAAAAACACGGCGAAAATCGATAATTCGGGGAAATTTCTAAAAAAAATTGGGGTCAAGGTTTCTTTTACCATGTTGGCGGGCAGAAAAATTAATCCAGAAAATTTAGAGGTGGAACTTGAACAAATTCGTCAAGAAATAATCACGTGTATTGAAGGTTAAGCCTTTTTTGAATGAAGAATCTTATTATATTTGAAAAAATTACAATAAGATCACATGGGAAGAGCATTTGAATTCAGAAAAGCGCGTAAAATGAAGCGTTGGGGCGCAATGTCCAAAACATTCACCAAAATTGGAAGAGAAATCTCTAAAGCAGTAAAAGACGCAGGACCGAGTCCTGAAACGAATTCGCGGTTACGTGTCATCATTCAAAACGCTAAAGCTGCCAACATGCCGAAAGAAAATGTTGAGCGCGCAATTAAAAAAGCATCAGATAAAAATACGGAGAGCTGGGAAGAGCGGGTATATGAAGGATATGCCTTACACGGCATCGCTATTTGTATCGAAACCTTGACAGATAACCCAACCCGAACGGTTGCCAATGTTCGTGCGGCTTTTAATAAATTGGGGGGTGCACTTGGAACGACAGGAAGTTTAGATTTTGTATTCGACCGAAAATGTATGTTTAAAGTGGATGCTTCTTCTATCAACATCGACGAATTTGAGCTTGAAATGATTGATTACGGCGCTGATGAAATTGACAAAGACGATGAGGAAAATGTGATCATTATCTACGGTAAATTCACCGATTTCGGAAATATCCAAGCAGCTTTGGAGGAAAGGGGTATCGAGATTAAAGAAGCGAATTTGGAGCGCGTACCTACCGAAACCAAATCCCTCACCGAAGAACAAGAAGAAGAGGTTAATAAACTAATTGAACGTTTAGAAGACGAAGACGACGTACAGCAAGTGTTTCACACAATGGCTTAGTCCAAGTACTTAAAGATATAAAATCCCGTTTCACAAGGTTTGGAGCGGGATTTTTTTTGTGGTTGTTTTGCGCATCGAACTCTTGAAAGTTAACTTTTGGGTTAACAATTCCAATTTTAGGCAAAATGATATTTATTTTTTGGGCGTTTTAACGGGCTCTCCGCTATATCTTTTTGCCGCTTTGATAAGCGACAAAAAGGATGTCGCTGCCATCCCTAACGCGGGCTTGGACGGAATGAATAATTTCATAAATGAGTGTAAACAACAAACAATAATTACCAATTTGTATACTAAATTTAAAAATCAAACGTTCACACCGCATATAAAATTTAACTATGTAACACTTAGACCTAACCATTAATTCTACCTAATGAAATGTCTAATTTTTAGTGTTCTTGTTTTACTAACAAGTTTTAATCTCCAAGCCCAAGGAACGCGCTCACTTGGTCTTACCCTCAAATCAGGAATGGGGGTATTTAATCGAATTTCAAGTCAGGACGATTTATTCCGTCCAAACCAAATCACAACTAGTCCCGGATTTGCGTGGGGAATTTTATTAGATGCCGAAAAACAATTTTCTAAACGGATCTCTGGACAAACTCAACTCGGCTATAACAATATTCGCAGTTATGAATCTGAAAGCTATTCGATTATTAATGTCGAGACAAATTCTACAACCGACTTTAAAAGTGAAACTAAACGGAATGCTCATTTCTTATCGTTGAATGCGCTTGTTAATGTGCATCCAACTGAAAAATTTAGTGTAGGCATGGGCTTTTCGATTAATTTTCATCTGTCTAATAGCTTTCTAACAAATGGTTATGTAAATAATGTCCTTAGTTACGTAAACGGTGGCGGTAATGATTTGTTAAAACTTGATCTTGCATTAAATCCCCAAGTTGGTTATCGCATCGCTGAAAACTTGAAGTTGTATGCAACTGCTCAATTTGGTTTGTTCAATTTGCGAGATCCAGAATTAAAAGATGCCTATTCGCGTGAAACTGGATTGGATTCTGGAAATGAAATTCTTTTGAAAAGTCAGGTGTACTCGCTTGGCATAAAATACACGATTTTCAAAGATAAGGTATAACAAAAGGAGCTGCGTTTGCTGAATTGTAAACATTCTTTTTCCTCTTATTTATAATTTTGCAAGCGCATGCTCCCCTTTCAAATGATTATTCCAAAATCATCTCCCAAAATTACTTCCTACCCTTCAATCGCCTTTTCAATCTAACCTCACCAGAGGCCATTTGCATGCATAATAAATGATTAAGCAAAGCAACGCCACCTCAACCACTGCGGCGAATACCATGTGAATCCATGTCTCCCCTGACAAATTAAACAAGGTATAAGGAATAAACAGCGCGGCAATTGAGATATTAGTCAACCGATTTGCTTTTGCTGGTAGGACAACTGAAAAGAAAATCATCAGGGCTGGAATACTCATAGAAGCCATTGCCGTCATCAAAAATCCTTGGGAAATTTCAAATACAAATACCTTACCTTGCAAAATGTATTCGACCTTTTTGGGCATGTACAAGGCAAAATAATCGACATAAATATATAGGAACATCAAACTGGTCCAAAGCGCTGCCAGCTTTAATTTGACATTCACCTTTACATCTTCTAATTTATTCGTTGAATTCATTGTCTGTCTATTAAAAATTAAATCCAATATTTAAACCTGGTTCTGGAAAAACAAATTTCGACCATTTATCATCCAACTGTTTAAATCCATCCGGCAATTGGGTGTGAAAGGCACGATGGGTCATACAAATCGACGGTTGAAAGAAAAATCTATCTTTAAAAAGTTTGATGTGATAGCCCACACGGTAAGAATTAAATAGCTGAAAACCATCGTTAATTTTGGTTTTATTCTCATTCATAAATAATTGCCAGGTTGGCATCACATCCAATTGGGCATACAATCCTTTCCATAAAAAACGTTGGTAAGAAGCGGTGACACCGAACTCGCGCACATAACCCGGGAATTTTTCTTCAGGCTTTTTGTAGGCATCGTTCAAAAATGGGTGAATGCCATTTGGCCAAGCATATTTCCATGTTTTTGGCGATAAACGAATGATGTCTTTTCCCGTAAGGCGATAGCCAAGGTCCAATTGAACGAAGTTGGGCGGATTTTCTTGATCCAAATTCCCTAAAAAAACGAATAAGGAAGTGCCTACAAACCAGCGTCGATAAGTGCTATCAGTTTGATCGTATTGTGCTTGAACTTTCAGCGAAAAGGCACCTAAAAGTGCCATCAATAGGAATATTTTTTTCTTTTGCATCTCTGTTATTTTTAATTGTTGATGCAAAATTACAGTGACGAGTCCTCTCAACTCGTTCACTTAAGTTAAGAAAAACGACTCAACTCTTTTTTTCAAAAATTCGCGCGCGCAAGCGACTTAAGGATTGAGGTTGAATTCCCAAATAACTCGCCAATTGATGTTGTGGCACCCGCTGAATCAGATCGGGCCTTTTTTGGAGTAAGTTCAGGTAGCGTTGTTCCGGCGAAGATGTCTTAAACGCATCAAAGTCAATCTGTTGTTTCGCCAACAATTCTTCGGACAAGGTGCGACACATGATATCAAACTTAGGGAATTTCGCATTTACTTCATCTCCCATATCCGCATTTGAAATCACCACAATACTATCTTCAACACAACTCACAAAATAATCGGATGGCACCTTATTAATAACACAATGTGGCGTAAAAGTGTCCATTTCGGTATAAAAAGCCGTGGTTTTTTCTTCCCCATCAATCAAGGAATAGGTCCGAATACAGCCTTTTAAAACAAAATAACTCTCCTTCGTTTTTTGACCCTCCTTCAATAAA
>JADZFJ010000222.1 GCA_020849935.1 Crocinitomix sp.
AGTATTATCTTAGGATTATAAACTATTAATAAGCAAAAACAAAGTTGCTAAATTGAGGTCGGGCTAGATACATTTTTATGATATTGACGGACAGGAAAATCAACTTTGTTTTATTACACAACAACCACAATAAGTACTTAAACACTTTGTTTGATCAAAAGATGTTGTATAAAAAATGAGCCAAGGTAAGTGTGATATTTTGTTTATTATAAAAAACAAATAATTATGAATTTAAAGTATTCGGTTGGGCTTGATATTTCGAGCAAAAAAGTAAATGGATGTATAAGTATTATTGATGATAATCAAAAGGTTATGGTTAAATCGAGTATTGTTTTTCCAAACACACTGGTTGGATTCAAAGCACTTGAAGATTGGATTTTAAAGAATCATAAGGAAAAGGAGCTTCCATTAGTAATTTGTATGGAAGCTACTGGGATTTATCATGAGAACTGCGCATTATATCTGTCTGAAAAACACCATAATGTATCAATAATTTTACCCAACAAAGCAAAACATTATTTGATTTCATTGGGATTAAAATCAAAGAATGATACGATTGACGCAAAAGGATTGTCTAGAATGGGAGCTGAACAATGTTTAGATTCCTGGAAGCCAATGGGCAAGTTTTTCTATCAATTACGACAATACACAAGGCAATATCAAAATTTACAAGAACAAAAAACTGTAATTAACAACCAATTACACGCCTTAGAACGCGCAATGTATGTTAATAAGCCAATGATTAAACAACAAAAATCTATTTTAATGTTGTTTAACAAGCAGTTAAAAGAATTGGATAAATTGATAAAAAATCATATTAATTCAAATGAAATTGTAAAACAAAAAACAGAAAATATTTGCAAAATTAAAGGAGTAGCTGCTTTATCAATAGCGACAATTTTAGCTGAAACAAATGGATTCGAATTATTTAAAAATTACAAGCAATTGGTGTCTTATGCGGGATTTGATGTTGTGGAAAGAGAATCAGGAACCAGCACAGGTAAAACTAAAATCTCAAAAAAGGGCAATTCGCATATAAGAAGGGCTTTATTTATGCCAGCTTTTGTCGCCATTACACACAAAGAAAGGCCATTTTTGAATTTATTTACAAGAACTTTTGAAAAGCACGGAATCAAAATGAAAAGTTATGTGGCAGTCCAGAAAAAGTTATTGGTAATGATCTACCATCTTTGGAAAAAGAACGAGGCATATGATTCAAAATATCTTGAGAAATTGAAAAAAAATGAAAATATAGAGACAGCAATTTTTCAAGAAATTGATCCAGAAAAAAATAGCCCCGATCTAGTCGAGGCTATACAGGATAAATATAGATTTATTGAAAAATCAATGTCTTCCCTTTGTGAAACAAATGTATAAAAAAAAGATGAAGAAATTAGGATTTTAAGATAGTACCTGATCCGCTATAGTTGTCCATTCGTTAGTTTCAATCCCCAACGTGTTGGGGATCAACCAACGAATGTGCAAGCTGCCGCTTCCATCCCTTTTGCAAAACCACGCGCAACGCCAACACAAGAAATTAATGTAAAAAATCAAACCCTCCACCAAATAAATAACCACATTAACGCCATTCCCATTACAATTTATTCACCTCAACGAATCGTTTCCTATAATTTGTGTAATTTTGCAGTTCATTTTTAAAAACGAGTCGATGGAAGAGCGTAATATGAAATTTGGAACAAAAGTAATTCATGCGGGAGTTCACCCAGATGAAGCAACCGGGGCAATTATGACGCCGATTTATCAGACAAGCACCTACGTGCAACCTGAAGTTGGGGTACATAAAGGATACGAATATTCGCGTACCTTAAATCCAACCAGACACGCGTTAGAAAAAAACCTCGCCGCGATCGAAAATGGAGCCTTTGGAGCTTGTTTTGGCAGTGGAATGGCCGCTATCGATTGTGTACTAAAAATGTTAAATCCTGGCGATGAGGTCGTTTCTACCAACGATTTATATGGAGGAACTTACCGAATCTTCAAAACAATTTTCGAAAAATATGGCATCAAATTCCACTTTATAGGAATGCAAGATGCAGCGACGATCGAAAATTACATGAATGAAAATACCAAATTGATTTGGGTGGAAACACCAACAAATCCTATGATGAATATAATTGACATTGTAGCAACAGCAAAAATTGCCAAAAAATACAATGCTATGTTAGCGGTAGACAATACATTTGCAACACCTTACCTTCAAAATCCACTTGATTTAGGTGCGGATATTGTGATGCACTCCGTTACAAAATACTTAGGTGGACACTCAGATGTAGTAA
The DNA here is from genome assembly GCA_020849935.1 of Crocinitomix sp. GTDB lineage: Bacteria > Bacteroidota > Bacteroidia > Flavobacteriales_D > Crocinitomicaceae > Crocinitomix. The sequence goes on from JADZFJ010000222.1 coordinate 2,298, forward strand.
TGGGAGCTTTAGTTTGTAAAGACGAAAAAATTGCTGCTGAAATGTACCGTATTCAAAATTCATGCGGTGCCGTAACAGCGCCAATGGATTCTTTTTTAGTATTACGTGGTATCAAAACCTTGCACATTCGGATGCAACGTCATTGCGAAAACGGCGAAAAAGTAGCTAAGTTTTTGGCATCACATCCGCGAGTAGACAAGGTTTATTGGCCAGGTTTCACCACCCACGCAAACCACGAAATTGCAAAATCGCAAATGAGAGGTTTTGGCGGAATGATTTCATTTACCTTTAAAGGAAATGACATTAATGATGCCTTGGAAACCGTAAAAAAAGTTAAAATATTTGCTTTGGCCGAATCATTGGGCGGTGTAGAATCCTTAATCGGACACCCTGCTACTATGACCCATGCTTCAATTCCAAAAGTAGAAAGAGAAAAATCAGGTGTGGTCGATTCACTCGTGCGCTTAAGCGTAGGAATCGAAGATGCAGATGATTTAATAGCAGATTTAGAACAAGCTTTAAACGCGTAAAAATGGCAGTAAAAATAATTCAAGCAGCTGATGTTTTAGCAGCAGTTAACCAAGGCGCAATTTTCATTGATGTTCGTGAAGAATATGAAATTGAAGAAATGGCGTATGACATTCCAAATCAACTTCAAATTCCTTTGGGCGACATCCAACGCCGAGCAAGTGAAATTTCAAAAGATCACCCAATCATTGTTGGCTGCCGAAGCGGTGCACGGAGTTTAAATGCGTGTGGTTTTTTAGATATGCAAGGGTATAATGTTTCCAATTTAAGCGGTGGCATTATGGGTTGGTCAGACAATGGCTACCCAGTTAAATAAAGTTGCATACATCACCGGTTCTTCATCAGGACTTGGAAAAGCCTTGGCCGAACTTTTGCTCGACCAGGATTATTTTGTCATTGGAATAGCGCGCACAGCAAGCATTGAGGATGCAAATTATCAGCACGTTTTTCTTGATTTAGCCAACATCAACCAAGTAGTTGATTTTCAGTTTCAGGTAGATGGAAAGGAAGTCTTGCTCATCAACAATGCTGGAATAATTGGCGATATTTTGCCAATTGGACAAACTACTTCTACTTCTCTTCAAGAAATTAGCAATGTAAATATCCTTGCCCCGCAAATCTTAATCAACACCTTTTTAGCCACATTTTTAACCAAAACCACAAAAGGACACCTAGTAAATATTAGCTCAGGCGCTGGAAAAAACCCTATCGATTCGTGGGCAGCTTATTGCGCCTCAAAAGCGGCGTTAGATTTATTTAGCCAAACTATCGCCTTGGAATTCCAATTAAACGGAAATCACGCATGGAACATTCATTCCATCGCGCCAGGAGTTGTCGATACCCCAATGCAAGCCCACATCCGCAATACGTCACCAGAAAAATTCAAATCACTCAACCGTTTTATCGAATTAAAACAAAATGGTGATTTAGTGTCCCCAGAAAAAACCGCACAAAAAATCTTTACCGTAATCAACCACCCCGAAAAATTTAAAAATACGGTTTTATCGGTCAGAGATTTTTGAGAAAGTAGGGGAGTGGTTTTGCAAATTGCGATTTGATTTTAAGAATCAACAAATCGAAATTATAAGGTTCATTCTGCCCTAACTAAAACGATTTAAACAAAATCCATTCTTGGATTCCCGATAAATAAACAAATCCTACATTTAAATAACTTTTTCAAGGTGGAACGATTCTAAATACGTACCTTGTACCTTGATTAGAATTGCTTAAAAAACAAACATGAAAAAAATCTTCACAATACTTGCACTTGCTTTGGCAGGCGGTGCAGCAATGGCGCAACACGTGCACAGAGGACCTGAACATCCAACTTTCTGTGCATCAACAGAACAAACAAATAAAGTATTTCAATTTCATCCTGAATACGCAATCCAAGATTCTATTGATCAGCAGAATATGCAATTGGAATATGAACACTTTTTGGAAACTTGGAGTCCTGACGACCGATCTTTATACGTAGTACCCGTTGTGGTTCACGTAGTACATTTAGGCGGTCCAGAAAACATTTCTGATGAGCAAATCTATAATGCCATCGAATATCTTAACAAAGATTACAATAAACTAAACAGCGATTTAGCGCTTACCATTCCTGAATTTGCGGGAATTACAGGTTTATGTAATATCGAGTTTAGGTTGGCTACCAAAGATCCTTCTGGACAATGTCACCCCGGCATCACCCGGACCTATTCGGCAACAACTTACGATGAAGGAATGTCAGATTCAGGTCACGAAATTGTAGAAGCTGTAGAAGCTGTTCACGGAAATTGGCCACAAAATAAATATATGAACATCTTTATTTGCATCGACCCGGCTGGGGCTGAGGCTTATACGTTTAAACCTGGAGGATGGTATCCAGCTGGTGGCATGTACGGTTCAATTTTTATAAAGCATGACTACATGGGAACAATCGGCACAGGAGGTTCTGGAGGAAAACATACCTTGTCACACGAAGTAGGACATTGGTTAAATTTATCACATACTTGGGGTAACTCAAACGAACCTGGAAATCCTGCAAATTGTGGTACCGATGACGGTGTTGCCGATACACCAAATACTATTGGATGGGACAATTGCTCGAATTTATATGGCGCAACTTGTGGTTCATTGGACAATGTTCAAAATTTTATGGAGTATTCCTTTTGTTCAACCATGTTCACAGTAGGGCAAGCTGCAAAAATTCAAAGTGCACTTACAGGTGTTACTGCACAGCGGTATAAATTGATTACAGAAGCAAATCTAATCGCGACAGGAACAAACGGTCCGGGTCAATTATGCGAGGCTAAATTTATTTCTAATGCGCGTGTAATTTGCGCGGGAGGATCCATTGATTTTTCTGATGTTTCTTACCACAATGTGACTAGCAGATCGTGGACATTTGAAGGAGGATCACCTGCAACTTCGGCACTTGAAAATCCTACCATTACATTTAACACCCCTGGTACTTACAATGTTGGTTTAACTGCCTTTAACGGCGGAGATTCTGAAGTGGTTTTAGAAGAAAATTATGTGATTGTATTACCAGAAACAGGTACATCAATTCCTTATTCAGAAGGATTCGAAACCTTGCCTGCTTTGCCAGACAATAACCGAATTTTTGTAGAAAATCCTGCAGAGGATGACACATGGGAATTAACCACATCTGCGGCAAGTTCAGGATCAAAATCAGCTTATTTAGGTAATTTTGGTGTAGCAACTGGCGCAAAAGATGCACTTGTTTCAAGTAATATTGATTTAAGTGGAGTTGATCCTGACGACGCGATCATTTTTAACTTTAAATATGCGTACAAACGTCGAATAGCTACTACCGAAGAATGGATTCGTTTTTACATTTCAAAAGATTGTGGCGAAACATGGGCTTTAAGAAAAAATATTAAAGGCGAAGATTTAGGACCATTGGTAAGCGGATCTGCCTACACTCCAGCAAGTCAAGAAGATTGGATTCAAGTAGATATCACCAATATCTTAGCCGATTATTATGTAGAAAATTTCCGATTCAAAATTGAATTTGAAAACGATAATGGAAATAATATTTTTATCGATGACATCAACCTTTACCCAGCCTCAATGACGGCTTTGGAAGATTTAGACAATAATTTTGGATTGATTGTTTATCCAAATCCTGTTGCCGACGAAACTACCATTCAATTAAATGGGATAGCCGGCGAAAATTATTCAATCGCTGTGTATAACACACTCGGCGAACAAATTGCAACCGTTTACACTGGCGAATTAAACGATGGAATCAACCTAATTTCTTGGTCAACAAACGACCTTGCAAAAGGCGTTTATGTACTAAAAATTGAATCACAAACAAGTGTTCAAACCATCAAATTAATAAAAGAATAAACAAGCTTTAAAACATTTAAAAAAACCTCGTCGATGTAAAATTGACAAGGTTTTTTTTTGGCTATTCACGAAATTAGAGTTTTTAATTAAAAATGCTAGAAAAACAATTCGTTTGCAAAATTTTTCAAAAAATTCGAATCAAATTCTTTTAATCAGTTTATTTAGTTAATTTTAATCGGAAAGGTCACAGAATAGAGTTGGAACAAGGTTTGAAATAGGGCTCGGACTATACAAGCCATTGTTAAAACGCAAAGCAAAAAAAATAAAACATCCATGAAAAATAAATTGCGCCACATTCCTCTAATTTTTATCTGTGTATCTTGTTTCATTGCCTTGAGTTCTGTTGTTTCGGAAATAAAAACAAAGCCGACATCATGGACTCCTGAATTCTACTTTAAATTTAATTCAATAAAGCCGGTAGACTCTGTCAAACATATCCATTCTTGGGTACCTTCGGACTCACTATTTTTAGATATTAAGCAATTAATGATTGACAATCCTGATATACTTATATTGGAAATTTCAGGTTTTGCCGACTCGAATGAAAAGAATCCAAAAAAGGTCAGTGAGGATAGAGCTGATAAAATCAAAAACGAATTAGTGAACCGTGGGGTCGATCAAACTCGTCTTCAAACTATTGGTTACGGATCCACAAAGCCACGCATACCAACAAAAGACATTTTGGCTGAATTGGATTTACAAAAACGAGAGAAATTACGGGAACAAAATAGGAGAGTAAATTTTAAAGTACTAAAATTTGCCAACCCCAAAGAGACACAACAAAACCAACATTAGGCCTTCTTCCAGAGACAAAAAGAAAAATGGACATTCCAAAGTTAAAACAGAACCAATGTTCAGTATTGATTGCAGAACATTCAACGGGAATAGTTTATAAAAAAGATTTGACAGTATATCGAAATTCCAAGATCACGAATGACGTTTTCGAAATTTTTGAAAGTTATACACAAGCAGAAGAGTTTGTCAAAAAGTTCATTTTGAAATGGCCAAAATTTGAATGTTTAATTTATGATCATTTGGGTACGTATTTAAAAACATTCGACACAAATGGTTTCTCCAATTTGATTACTTCATAGTAAGTAATCTTCCTCCCAAATCCAAATCACACGTGTAATTTAAAAAATATTTGCACGTAATGTGGTTTCTCCTTATATTTGTATCATACTTATAATTGAATGTCATGAACACGAAGTTAACATTGACAATTGAGCGATCGGTGATCGAAAAGGCAAAAAAATATGCAAAAGATAAAGAGCGCAGTTTGTCCAACTTAATAGAGAATTATTTAAAAGCGCTTACTAAAGAAAGTGAGTCAAATGAAATTGAATTGACGCCAATTGTAAAATCATTAAAAGGTTCTTTTACCGCTCCAAAAAACTTTGATTATAAAAAGGAATTGTCTAAACGTTTGTCTGATAAATATTTATAATCCATGACGCGAATCTTAATCGATACAGATGTAATTCTTGATTTCTTTTTTGACAGACAACCTTTTGCCGAAAACGCTTCCAAAATTTTTTCTCTTTGCGAATCAAAGGAAATAAAAGTCTTTGTAACTCCTGTAATTATTAGTAATGTTTACTATTTACTTAGACAAACGGCAACCCATCAAAAGGTAATCGAAAAATTAAAATTATTGGTTTCAATTACTGAAATTTTGGTAATGGACAAAGAGGTAATCAATCACGCATTGAACTCAGATTTTAAAGATTTTGAAGATGCTTTGCAAAATTATTCGGCAGAATTAGATAAAGAAATTGATTTGATAATCACCAGAAACTTAAAAGATTTCAAGCACAGTCAATTGGCAGTGATGACACCTGACAATTATATGAAATTCAAAAGTGCAAATCGCTAAAGCAAATTATCGCTTGTGGTATTTAATCTCTTAAAAACCTAATGCGCACTACTCATCCGATAATTAATCGAATCAAGCGCCGCTTCATAGATGCCGTGAAGAGATTCGGGGTTTAAGGCGTAATAATCCAAACTTTCTTCAAAATTTGCCTTGGTGGTATTATGACTTTTAAAGATAGAAACTGAAGAGGAATCTAAGGCATCCCGATACAAATCTGGCCGAGAATATTCTCGTTGAAAATGGGATTCTAAAATGTGTAAGTCAATTAATACCGAAATCAAATCTGGTTTTTTCAAAAGATTTTCAGGCGCACCCGTCACCTGCTCACCCGAACAAGCTGAGAGTAAGATAAGTCCTCCGAAAAACATTCTTTTTATCATTTCCACCATGTCTCTACTAATCGTTCGCAAACGTCAGACGCATTCCATTATTGCCTTCAATGAGTTTATTTTGATGATACACCAATTGACCATTCACAAATGTGCTATCAATGGCGTGACTAAATGTAAATCCTTCAAAAGGTGACCATCCGCATTTGTACAACAAACTTTCTTTGGTAACTAGCGTTTCTTTATTTTGATCCACCACCACTAAATCAGCATAATAACCTTCGCGCAAAAATCCTCTTTGTTCTAATTTAAAACACTGTGCAGGGGCATGACTCATTTTCTCGACTGCTCGCTCTAAGGTAATTTTTCCTTGTTTAACTTTTTCTAAAATTGCCAAAACCGCGTGTTGTACCAACGGTCCACCAGAAGGTGCAGTAAAATAATTTCCAGATTTTTCTTCAATGGTATGCGGGGCATGGTCCGTGGCCAAAATATCAATTCGATTGTCATTTAATGCCACCCAAAGTGCATCCTGGTCGGCTTGGGTTTTTACGGCTGGGTTCCATTTAATAAACGCACCTTTTTCGGCATAATCGGCATCGGAAAACCACAAATGATGAATACAAGCTTCGGCTGTGATTCTTTTTTCAGACAAAGGAATGTCATTTCTAAATAAACTCAACTCTTTTGCCGTTGAAATATGTAAAACATGTAAACGGGTATCGTATTTTTTTGCTAATTCAACCGCCATTGATGATGACAAATAACAGGCTTCGGCGCTTCGAATTTCTGGATGATATTTCATCTCCATCGTGTCGCCATATTTCGCTTTGTACTCAGCAAGATTTTTTCGGATGGTTGCTTCATCTTCGCAATGGGTGGCGATTAACAAAGGACATTGCGAGAAGATCCCTGTCAACGTTTTTTCATTATCTACCAACATATTACCTGTTGATGATCCCATAAAAACTTTAATACCACAAACGGTTTTTGGATCTGTTTTAAGCACCTCCTCCAAATTGTCGTTGGTGGCTCCCATAAAAAAGGAATAATTGGCAGGCGATGATTTTGCAGCAATCGCATATTTATCCGCCAACAAAGCTTGTGTGGTGGCGGTAGGATTCGTATTAGGCATTTCCATGAACGAGGTAATTCCCCCCGCAACTGCCGCCCGCGATTCGGTGTAAATATTTCCTTTGTGCGTTAATCCAGGTTCTCTAAAATGGACTTGATCATCAATCATTCCAGGAATCAACAATTTCCCTTCCAGATCAATCACCGTTGCCGTTGGGTCCGAAATAGAAGCAGCAATTTTTTTGATAAATGAACCCTCAATCAGAACATCCGCAATTACTTGTTGGCCCTCATTTACCAAACGACCATTTTTTAAGAGATATTTCACGCGCGCAAATTTTATGGTTCAAAGGTACAAAATCGCAACTGAACTTACTAGTATTTTGAGATGGATTCCACAATCAATAAATAGAAGGAAACGACCAAAAGATGTCTTGGTGATCAAAAACATCTATCTTCAAAATCCAATAAAATTTTAAGTAAAATTTACAGTTTCAATCGGCGCATTTTCCAAACTCCAAAAATGGCCTCTTTGAAAATACTAGTGCTCATTTTAGACGTTCCAAATTCACGATCAATAAAGGTAATCGGAACTTCAACGACTTTAAACTTATGCTTAATCGCCGCATATTTCATGCAAATCTGAAAAGCATATCCTTTAAATGTAACCGCGTCAAAATTGATCTTTTTGAGTACTTCGGCCTTGTAACACTTAAATCCAGCGGTGGTGTCTTTA
>JADZFJ010000223.1 GCA_020849935.1 Crocinitomix sp.
AATTCCTTTTTAATTTCTACCCCACAAACAGGTGTCGATTCGATGTTGATCACCTATTCGATGATGAATATTTATTGGGCGATTCTTCGACCGATTGCGGCATTTGTAACCGGAATTGCGGGAGGAATTATCACCGACAAATTGGTCAAGGACGATTCGATAACTGCTCAAACCGTGGAACAAATCGAACCTTCAATCGCACCTGATTCGATTTTTAAACGAATTTTTCGTTATGCCTTTATTGATTTATTGAGTGACATTTCGCGACAATTACTTTTGGGAATTGTTTTAGCTGTTTTATTTATGTTGCTAATTCCACCCAATTTATTCACCGACTATTTGCATTCACCTCTTTTAAACATGGTGATAATTTTAGTGATTTCAGTGCCCTTGTATGTGTGCGCCACTGGATCCGTACCGATTGCTGCTTCTTTTTTATTGGTCGGTATGTCACCCGGTGCTGTGCTTGTTTTTTTAATGGCCGGTCCTGCGACAAATGCTGCCACCATCACCGTTTTATGGCGATCAATAGGGAAAAAAGCAACCTTGATTTATTTAGCCACCATTATCGTGGGGTCAATGGCATTTGGAATTGTGATTGATTATGGCATTATCGACACACAACTCTTTGTAAATGTGCCAGCCTTAAATCAACCCCATGTTCACGGCACAGATTGGGTCGCTGTCCTATCATCTATTTTATTAATTGCTCTCTTAATTTTTGTCGAATCAAAAAAAATCTTTTATAAACCAATCAAAAATAAACCAATGAATAATCTCTATACTGTTGAAGGAATGACATGTAATCATTGCAAAAGTTCTGTCGAGAAAAACGTTCAAAAATTGGAGGGCGTAACCTTAGTTGTTGCCGATCCTAACAACAACGAAGTGTTGATTGAAGGAAACAACCTAAATCAAGCTGAAATAGAATCCACTATAAATGAGCTAGGTTTTGTATTTAAGGGCAAAAAAGAATCTTAATTATTTTTTTTGAATAGTACAATAAGATAAAAGATGGTGCGTTTATCTTAAAAAGTTCAAAAAAGCCTATGAATAAAATTTACTCAACTGAAACAAAAGGACATGCACTCGTAAATGATTTTTCACCGAAAGAGAACGTGATCCAAAATCTATTAAATTTTTCAAAGTCCTTGGAAGTAGTCCAAAGCCCAGTAAATTTTGGGGAGGATAAGCCGAGAAAGGGCATTGAAATCACCTTAAATTAGTAAAAAGCTGCCTCATTCGAGGCAGTTTTTTTTTTGTCAACGGATTTTAGAATTTTCCTGGATGAAAATATTTGATGTTGATTTTAGAAAGATTTCTCTTAGTCGGCATAAATTTTGTAGATTTCGGAGAAAATAGACCGTATGCGCAATTATTACTTTTTGATTTTTTTTATTGGTTTAGGATTAAGTGCTTGTAAACAGCAAGTCTATCTAACGGTAACAGAACCACCGGCCGTTCATTTAATCAAAGAATATACGCGAGGTGGCATCATTAACCGCACCTTTTCAGAGGGAGGATCGAAAGTGATTGACGACATTGACAATGCGTTAACGCTTGAAGGTGATATCGATCGAACAGGATCGAACGCAGCGGTGCGGGGGGCTTTTGATCTATTAACCACCAATCAACGTTTTGAATACCTTTCAATTTTGGACAGTTTAACGGTTAACCGCGGGGGAATTGATGTTTTTCCTGCTCAGCTAACTTGGAATGAGGTGGATGAACTTTGTCGTAAAAATGATGTTCAGTTTTTAATGGTGTTAGAAATGTATGACACTGACACCAAGGTGGATTATTCGATGGGTACGACTACCAAAACAACACCACTTGGAACGGTTAATGTTCCCGTGCATAACGCCAGTTTAACCACCCTGATTAAAACAGGCTGGCGAATTTACGATCCAAAAAACAGACTTGTGATTGATGAGTTTCGGGTGAATGATCAAATAATTTCGCGTGGAAGTGGAATCAACCCTGCGGTTGCTTTGGCGACAATTTTAAATCGTGAACAAACGGTTATTCAATTAAGTACAACAATTGGACAATTTTATGCAGGACGTGTTCAATCCCAAAATTTCAGGGTTTGGCGAAATTATTATACCAAAGGCAGTCCAAATTTAAAAATTGCCAAACGTAAATCGCAAGTCGGTGATTGGGATGGTGCGGCGGCGATGTGGGAAAAGGATCTCACAAATCCAAAACGAAAAGTGGCAGGACGCGCTTATTACAACATGGCGATTTACAAAGAAATCACTGGTGATGTGGATGGAGCCTTGGAATATGCCCAAAAATCCTACTCCGATTATAATATCAAAGAAGGGTTGAGATACGCCAATATTCTGCGAGACAGAATTGCACGAAGAGAGCGTGAAAAGGCGTTGAGCGGGGAATAAATGCTGTTTTTTTTTGCTAATAGTTCTTACCAATGAGTGTGATTGTCGACGGTTGGCATCGCTCGATCTACTTAATCATTAATTCTAGGTCCCATAAACCTATCACCATTAAAATGGATCATGTGGTCTGGCACCTCCATTAACCACACTTCTGTTTCCCAAGCAATGTTATTTGAGTGTTTTTTAAACTCTGTCATATCAGGAAATGCCGTAACATAAACTTTTCCAACTTTACAATTCTTCAAAAAATCTTCAAGTTCTAAAAGTCTTTTCGGTGAAACTGGTCCGTGTGAAGTAACAGCTTCAATTAAAAACAACCACTTTCTTTTGTTGTCATAGATTACAACATCCGGCAGTTTGCTGTGTTGGTCAATCGGTATTCCTAAATCTTTAAGCCCATTCTCGTCAACAAAAAGGTCTTTTTTAGCGGTGTCACCTAAGTATAAAAGCGTTCCTCCATTAGCAAAACGAGGGGCAAATTGTTCTACAATTGCGGCTTGTACTTCATTGTGTTTTCCAGCTGAAAGCTTTAGAATTTCACCGTTTTGAAGTACTACTGGAATTTGAATTAATTCGCGTTCTTTCAAATAAACCTCTGAAAGTTTTCCAACAATATCAATGAAGTTTTTCAAAGACTTTTTCCAATTTCTGGTTTTGTATGTTTTTACCACTTCCAAAACTTCGGATGTCAAGGCATAATGTGCTCTGGGACTATTGACAGGAATGGTTGGTTCGTCTGGGTTGTAATCAACTACTCTTGCTTGAACGAATTGATGAAGTACTTGCCTTCTGAAAGTTTCTCTTGTGTTTGGTGCATAAGATTTACCATAGTTTTCATTTACAAAAGTCATTATTCCCTTTGTAACTCCTAAACTTTGGCGTGTTGCTTTTGCCCATTTGTCATTTTCTTTGATGTTGCAAAGAGCTAAAAATGTTAAAGCAGCCATTTCATTGTATTGTGCGGGCGGCAAACCTAGTGCTTTTAAAATCTCTTGTGCTTCTTGTATTTTAGTCATATCAGTTCAATATTACTTCCAACTCAAAAAGTTCATTCACAATGATGTTTACATTGTTCATTGAATAGTCATTGGATAGTATGATATTATAGCCTATTTCTTTTATGTTGTTTAATGATGGAAATCTCATTTCTCTCAATTCTGTAGCACTTACATTTACATTTCCGTTAAAGATTTGAAAGTAAGTGTCAAATAATTCACTGTTTAGCAATGCACAAAGTCCTACAACTTCGTCACGATCTAAATGTCCATCTTTTCTGTAAATGTAGTTTACTTTGTTTTCAATTCCTATATAATCCGCTTTTGCATAGTTGCAGAAATAAGGAGCTGCAATTAACCTGCTCTTATCGTCTTTGGTACTAAATCGCCTTAAAAAAATGTAGTTTTTGTTTGGAATCAATAACGATTTTGAACCGCTTTCAATTCTAATAAATTGTCCTTTTTCTTTGAGTTGTTTTGGCCATTCCAAAATCATTTTGTTCACGTTGTGAAGCCAAAATAAAGGTGCTAAAAATACTGTCCCATTTTCGTAATTATTTTGTATATAATTTAACGCACGGAACGAAACAACAGGACCTGTTGAAATTTTTATGTTGAAATCAGTCAAAACATTTTCCCAATCTGAAACCAAATTCAAAATACTTTCTTCTTTGTCACTTGTAGGTAAATGCAATATTTTCTCTTTTGAGTTTAGGTCAATGAGTTCCGAAGAATTAAAATATTTTATTGATGGCTCAAAAATGTCTCTGATACCGGCACTCGAAGAAATAAGCACTTTCTTATTTGGATCTATTTTTTCTCTGACTGCCTTTATTACAACTGTTTCTTGTAAGACACTATCACGGTTGAAGGTGTCTTTTCTAGAATTGAACAAGTGTATTTTTTCAATCTGCACAGTATTGAAAAACAACTCTCTAAATGCTTTGAAATAGTTCCCAGATGCAAAACTTCTTGGTGTAATAAAAATTAGTTCACCATTTTCAAAAAGTAGTTTAGCGGCTATTCCCATAAAAAGTGAATAGATATTTGGTTGTCCACTAACTAAC
>JADZFJ010000224.1 GCA_020849935.1 Crocinitomix sp.
ATTGGATCGTAATTTAAAGGGATTTTCATTCCTTGTTCGTAACCACCATCCACACGAACGCCTAGACCAGTTGGAATTTTATAATGAACCAGTGTGCCTAAATCCGGCAAAAAATTATTTTCAGGATCCTCGGCATACACCCGAATTTCGATGGCGTGGCCCATTAATTTAACCTCATTTTGCTGATAAGACAAAGCTTCACCACGAGCGACTTTGATTTGTTCTTCCACCAAATCTAACCCTGTAATCATTTCCGTTACTGGATGTTCGACTTGTAAACGGGTATTCATTTCTAAAAAGTAGAAATTTTTATCCTTGTCCAAAAGAAATTCGACAGTTCCAACCCCTTCATAATTACACGAACGAGCCACAGCCACAGCGGCCTCCCCCATCTTTGCCCGCAAACTTGCATTCACCACTGGTGATGGCGCTTCTTCCACCACCTTTTGATGTCTTCGTTGAATAGAACATTCCCTTTCATTGAGATGTACAATATTTCCATGTTGGTCGGCAATGACCTGAATTTCGATATGTTTAGGTTGTTGCACGAATTTTTCGATAAAAACAGCGCCATTTCCAAAAGAAGAAATAGCTTCCGAAACCGCCCGATCAAATTGACTTTCAAATTCTTGGCTATTTTCTACCACACGCATCCCCTTTCCACCACCACCAGCAGAAGCTTTAATTAAAATTGGGTATCCGATTGATTCTGCGATCTTTTTCCCTTCTGCAATGTCGGTGATTGCTTCGTCTGTTCCAGGAACCATTGGTACATTAAATGCTTTTACAGCTTGTTTAGCGTCCAATTTATCCCCCATTACTTTAATCGCCTCAATAGTCGGTCCGATAAATTTGATACCAGCCTCGTGTACACGTTGCGCAAACACGGCATTCTCGGATAAAAATCCATAAGCTGGGTGAATGCCTTCAGTATTGGTTTTGATAGCTACTTCCAAGATTTTATCCATGTTCAAATAACTCTGCGACGGCGTAGCTTCGCCAATACAATAAGCTTCATCGGCAAAACGTACAAAAGGTGCATCCGCATCCACATCCGAATAAACCGCCACACTCTGAATGTTTAGCCTTTTTAAAGTTTTCATGATTCGGAGCGCAATTTCGCCTCTATTTGCAACAAGTACTTTTTTCATAGCTCGATTTAATGGTCTAATTTTTTCGTTTAACTCCTAATTTGTGGTTTCTTCCGCTGCCTTTTTAGCTTCTGCAACTGATTTCATCCGACCGTTTGATTTTGGTTTTTTATAATTAACATCCTTGGCGCGTGATCGGAAAATATTCAAAAACCCTTGTAATAGTTTGAAATCGCGTGAGGTACTAAATGTTTCTTGATAGTTAATACCCACTCCTTGGGTAAATGGTCCTTTCTCTGCGTCTGTTCCTTGATTTGATTCGTTAAATGCGGTTAAGGTAAACGTTCCATCGTCATTTAAGCGATACTCTACGGTTAAATCTCCAATAATTCCACCTGCATTTTGGTTATCACCTGAAACGACACCCAAACTGGTAATCAAGGTAATTTTTTCAGACAATTTGGTGGACAAATCTAATGCCGCTTTTCCACTTTCCAAATCTGCGGCAATTTCATATTTATCACTTATGTCATCTAAAATAGTGTTAAGCTGCCCTTCGGCAAAATCGAAAGCTGCATTGCCACCTCCTGCAGCTCCACCATTTGTAGGTAAAAATTTACCTAAGGCAATAATTGAAAAAAACTGTTTGTTTAATTGATCTTGATCTGCTGATATGGCCTGTAACGCCGTTTTTGAAATATCGTCGGCTTTTGGTGCATTCAAATAGAAGGAAATGGTGGGACTCATCAATTTATTCCCCATGTGCAGGGTTGCAAATAATTCTTCTTTTTTATTGGTTTGGTCTTCGATACCATACGGTAAAATTGGCTCAAAAGATACGTTTGTTTTATAAATCGCATCAATATCAATAAGAGCGTCATAAGGCGAACCTGTCCAAGCCAAAGTACTTTCATCTGAAATACTAAAGTCTTTCGAAACCAAGCCTTTTACACGCATATTGTACATTCCATTTAGGATATTGTATTTTCCGTACATTGACATTTCGCCAAATTCATCTAAAAACAATTCTAAAATTCCTTCGCCTGCATTAACAACAATTTGATCGTCGTAAATTGGGTCGAATACAATTTTTGCTTTGGTATCTTTGGTGATTTTGAATTTCATATTCATAATCAATCCAGTAGTTTCCAATTTGGATTGGCTGGCATTTAATGCATTGATATCAAACACAGGCACAATCGAATCGTACACAATAAATGAATTCTCTTCGATATCACTTGTGCCATACATGGCAAGAATCAAATCCGTTCCTTTTTCTGTCGTGGCATCGATGTCCATTTTTACAATCTCATCATTTCCAGAAATCCGCATGTCTCCGCTCACATAAGCTTTTCCGTAATATAGATCGCCATCCTTGTAAAAGGTATTCATGGCCATAAAACGTTTCGACGTTTTCTCACTTTCCATGTCCAATGAAAAGTCATATTTGATGTTTGACCAGTTTTTATGCTCCAAGACAAGTGATCCGAGAGCGACATTGCCTTCTTGATCATAAACTTTTAAGGATTTTCCCGAAATTTTGGACGTGGTGAAATTTAATGTCCCAGCCAACCCAACGCCAATATTTAACATCGGAACAACTGCTTTTGCACTTTGAACTTCCAAATCTCCATGTATGGCAGGACTTACCAATTCGCCGGTAACTTTTAATTTACCATTTAATCGGCCACTGATATTGGTATATAAATCAGGATCTGAAAACGCATTTAAAAAAGCAATGTCCGTATTGTCAAAAATCAAATCTAAATCCAAATTATCTTTTTCTAATTCAGTAAAATAATTCCCTGAAAAACGGAATGTTTCTTTACTATTTCTTTTCAACGTTCCGTAAATACCAACACTGTTATTTTCTTTATTCCATTTATTATCGATAATTAAATCTCCCACCAATTCGCCCTCCACGACCAAATCTTTGATATCAGACATGGACATAAAACGGATATTCTTGTACACATCCGAAACTCCTCCTTCAATGTTCAAGATTCCGCCGATGGTGGTGCCTCCCAAAAGTCCATTTAAATCGGCCAAGTCAAAGTCATGGACTTCAAAATAAAGCCAATCTTTTGGTTGTTTAGATACTTTTCCGTGGATACTAATTAAGTGATCACCTTCTTTCAAATCAAAGTCGGTAAACTCAATGGTTTCTGGATTCCACAAAACGGACGATTTGGGCGTAATTGTCCATTTATTGGATTGTAAGAAAAAGAACGAAGGTTTAAATTCGGTATAAATGTCCTGATTTTCACGAATGGTGGTATTAAAGGCAAAAAGTGCTGGTTCGACACTACCTGCCCCATCCCATCCAATATTTGTAGATAATTGATTGTCTTTTACATACGAAAACAATGCCGCATTTTTTACCGCCAAACTATCCGATATTTTTACATGCCCAATTTCGTATTGCACGGTGGTTCGAACACTGTCGAATTTGTTTTTCAAGTAAATGTCTGTAAACTGCATCTCTTCGTATGTCACCAAATCGGAGGTGATTTCAAACGATAAATTTTTACCCAGTTTCGAATAGGATGATTTAATCTCTGAATTTTGCGCAATGGATAAATCAAGGCCTGTAAATTGAATCAGTGGTCCCACATCTTTCAATTTAATGTCAAATTCAAAATGTTCGTTG
>JADZFJ010000225.1 GCA_020849935.1 Crocinitomix sp.
CACCGATCAACGAATCCATTGACTTCATGAAGATTAAAGGAGATCTGTTATATTTTGGAAAACACTACAATTCACATCCAAACGACTCACCAATGAAAACCGTAATGGCAAGGTATAATCTAAAAACGGAAGTTTTAGAGGAAATAATCTCACCAAAATTTAATCACATCGAATTTTCTCATTTCGAAAGAAACAAATGGGTAGATTTTACCGACGGTCTGAATATCTTCTCCCAATCCACATCATATTCATTTAATTTATACGATGATCAATTAAATTTGATTGATAGTTTGACCTATAAGAAAAAGGATTGGCACCAAATTGACCCTGCCTATTTTAAAGAAATTCTGAAACAACATTCTTCTGCAAAATCCTTGATTGAGCTATTACGCCCACTTGAAGATACGCTAAAGAGGATTGAGTTAGTGTATTTTGTTAATAACCATACTTTAATTATAGAACATTCACTTTTTGACAAGCAACTCGATAGGAAAATTAGAAAGGTGGATATTTGGACAAAAAATAATCTTAAAAAATTCGTGCTCAAGCATGAGGATTTAGAAGATTTATTTAATATTCACGACCAATCAATCTCGTATCAAAATTATCCAATAGCACTTTATAACAATCAGAATCTATTTTACGACAGTAAATTGTGTCAATGGAATTTTGGAACACCATTTTATCCAATTGGCTTAACCTATAATCAAATCAAGCCCTTAAGTGAAGATTATTTAATAAATAACGACCAAGTTTATGTACTCAAATTCTTTAATTGTAGTCCTTTTTAGTTTATTAATTACGCAAATTCCATTGTTTTCATTTAATCAAAGAACTTTGGAAAATTTTGATGTGATAAATTTACAACGAGATACGTTACCAATAATAGGTGACCTCTCTAAAACACAATTGATTATCCTTGCAAACAGGAATACATGTAAGGATTGTTATCGCCCTATGAATAGTCCATCAGATTATTTAAATCAGAAATTAGCGGACGGTGATATAAAAATTACGTTCTTGTGTAGGGTAGAAAATAATATTACCGCTAGAAAAGATATATTAAATGAATTACGTTTATTGATGCCAAATTTAGTGAATTCGTTTAATATTTTTTATGATTTATACAATGATCCTTATAAATTAAGTAAAGTCGCTGAAACAGGTGTTTTTGGTTTGTTTAAAGTGAGTTTAACACCCGCAGTGGTTTTATACCGTCCCAATAAACCTATAATTTATTATGATTATATAAACCTTTACAGCTATTTGAAACAATCCAAAGAATTTTCAATTGAGGATATGATTAACTATTGCGACAAAGGAATTCAATGAAAAAGTTTTCAAATCAACGCACAGGAATTGAATTGCTGAGGTTCCCGAAAATTGGCAATTTATAAGGAAGTATAAATTAAAAGAGTAGGGATTAAAAACAATTATTTTATGAAAAAGAGAACATTTATGATTTTATTTATTTCTGCAGTAACATTGAATATGTATGCAGGAGATTACGTTAGAGTTACTGTAGATGGAGGTCCTAATGGGTATAACAAGGTTAACGAATCTAGAACCGACAATGGTGGTGGAGATGTAGATGTTTCTATAAGTTGTCAAGATCCAGGAAACGAAAGTTGTCCTACGGTTGTTTCTCCAGAAAGTAATGGCGGGTTATCAGCTAACGCACAATCAATCTGTTCGGCATATGCTTTGAATCAAATCAACAATAATAACCTGACAGGATCTACTCAGATCTCAATTACTGGGGAAGGGGTGTTTTATTTGACTTGGTCATCTTATGATAATCAAGGTCGCACATCAACGATCACAATGGATAAGTTATAGTATTGTTTAAAATTGGAAGTATTTGAAGGATAAATAAACTGATTTTACCTTTTTTTTATTTTCAAGTTGCTATACTAACTAAAAAAAGCCGAATTCACAAAATGAATTCGGCTTTTTTTATGCCTTTTAGTTTCGGTTGAATTAACGAACTATGGTAATTTTTTCTGTCATTACCTCATTTTCGCTGCTCACCGTTAAGATATACTGACCGGCAACTAAACTTGATAAATCAACATTCATAAAGGTGGTAGTGAAATTATCAGTTAATACGGTTTTTCCAGCTAAATCGGTGATGGTATAAACAGCATTCACCATTTCTTCTGAAATCGAGATGCTTAATTCGTTTGTTGCTGGATTAGGATACACGCTTAAGGTAGTTAATTCTTCTGAATCATCGCCTAAATAAATTTCGCAACCTAATTTCACTTTTAAACCTAAATCCGCCAAGGTAATCGCAATATCAACTTGGTTGGTGAATTCGCCATTAAACGGTTCAAAAACAATCTCAGAATATTCCGTAAAATCAGTGAAAGTTAAATCAGTATTTTCTTTAATCATACAAGATTCTTCAAAAATATCCGCAGTGCGGTGCATCATTCCTTTGTGTCCACCAGTTACTTGAGCAGAGCCATAAAAATAAGTAGCTTCCTCAACTACCTCTAATTTGTTATAATCAAATGTTGGATAGGATGATTTCATCGTTTTTAAAACTTCGCCTTCTGCCGATAAACTCAAGAAAATTTCGTGATTTGTTCCGTTCGTGAAATCTAAGGTAATTTCATCACCAACCACATTTAAATGCGCTTTTCCCATAAAAGGCAATGTTTCGTAGTGCGTATTTTTAATCCATACAATCGATCCATCTTCGTCAGATAATTCCATGATGTAAGGAGCATAAAATCCATCAACACCTAATACAAAACCTGCCACTAATACATTCCCATTCGGAGCACTTGCAACGGTTTTTGCATGCGAATAAGTACCTAATTTATACGCCTTATTCCACATCATTTCACCATCCTCATCATATCTTAACAAGGAAAAGTCATTTTC
>JADZFJ010000226.1 GCA_020849935.1 Crocinitomix sp.
CAAATATAATTACTTGGATTTAGCTGAATTTAAACAAAAACTCGTTTTTTTCGAAGAAGGAACCGTTTTAAAGGTCAGCTTTTTTTTACCACAAATACATTGTAGTTCTTGTCTTTGGTTGTTAGAACGTTTGCATAATTTAAATCCAGGAGTCATTCAAAGTCAATTAGATTTTGCGAAGAAAACCGCGGTGATTACATTTGACACCCAAGTTATTTCCTTGCGCGAATTGGCAGAATTATTGGCCACGATTGGCTATCCACCTAAAATTACATTAGAGGATTATGAGGGAAAACCAGCCAAATCAACCAACAAACGACTTTTATTACAAATTGGCGTGGCGGGCTTTTGTTTTGGAAATATCATGTTGCTTAGTTTTCCAGATTACTTGGGTTTAAATGCCAACGATGCCAATTTTCAGCGGCTGTTCGGTATCTTGAATTTGGTGTTAGCGATGCCCGTGCTACTTTTTGGTGCAAGCGATTATTTAATCTCAGGTTTCAAGGCCTTGCGTGCAAAAACCATTAACATTGATGTGCCGCTTTCGTTGGGAATCATTGCCTTGTTTTTACAATCGTTGTACGAAATTATTACCCATTCAGGTGCAGGTTATATGGATTCGTTTGCAGGGTTAATTTTTTACCTTTTGATTGGCAAGTGGTTTCAGCAACAAACTTATTCTGCCATTAATTTTGAACGCGATTACGAATCCTATTTCCCAATATCCGTAGCCAAGATAATGGACGGACAGGAAGAAATTGTTGCATTAAAATCCGTAAAAGTTGGCGATCGACTAATCATTCGCAACAACGAACTTATTCCAACCGATGCCGTTTTAATGAAAGGCAACGGCAGTGTAGATTATAGTTTTGTCACCGGCGAATCAGCCCTTATTGAAAAAAAGGAAGGTGATAAACTTTTTGCAGGCGGCAGACAAGAAGGCACTTCAATCGAAATTGAAGTGCTCAAAGATGTCAAAAATAGTTACTTAACCCAATTGTGGAACAACCCTATTTTTGACAAAGAAAAAGTCACCATTTCCCTTTCCGACCGCATCAGTCAATATTTTACTTTGTTAATCATCGGCATTGCAATTATCAGTGGGGTTGTTTGGTATTATATCGATTCGTCTAATTCCATTTTTGTTATTTCCTCTATTTTAATTGTGGCGTGTCCATGTGCAATTGCACTTTCGGTGCCATTTACCTATGGAAATAGTATGCGCATTTTGGGTCGTAAATCGCTTTACCTCCGAACCACCCGCGTCATCGAACCAATTGATGGAATTACTTGCGTGGTTTTTGATAAAACTGGTACAATCACCCAAAATGAAGAAGCGGCTATGCGTTGGCAAGGAAGGCCCTTTAGCAACCAAGAGGAATGTGAGATTGCAGCAGTGGTAAAAGATTCGGCACACCCCTTAAGTCGAAAAATTGCTGTTTTTTTAACAGGTGATAAAGGCATCGTCTCAACTTCTATGGAAGAGATGATGGGGAAAGGGATTCGTGCGACGGTACAAGGCAATGAGTATTTAATTGGAAGTGCTACTTTTACATCCAACATTGCCACCGACAACCAAACCCGTGTTTACATTACCAAAAACGGGGAGGGGATAGGATCATTCGTTTTTTCAAATACCTACCGTTCGGGCATGGCGGATTTGTTTAAAACCTTGGCAAAAACAAAAAAAATCCACATTTTGTCAGGAGATAACAACGCCGAATTAGCAGCCCTAAAAGCCATTACTCCAGCAGGCACCATCATCAATTTTAACCAAACCCCCGAAGATAAACTCCAGTACATCGCACAATTGCAGGCGCAAGGCGAAAAAGTCATGATGTTAGGCGATGGTCTAAACGATGCAGGCGCGCTAAAAAAGAGCGATGTCGGCGTTTCTGTGGTGGACGATATTTATGCCTTCAGTCCCGCTTCCGATGCCATCATCGCAGGCGACAAACTCACCCAATTAGCCAACTACATGGACTACGCCAAATTCAGCAAAACCGTGGTCAAATTAAGTTATATCTTCTCCTTGCTCTACAATACCATTGGCCTTTATTTTGCCATTTCCGGCACGCTCACCCCCTTAGTCGCCGCCATTTTAATGCCTGTCAGTTCAATAACGGTGGTGGTTTTTGTGACGTTGATGACGAATGTTAAGGGGAAATCGTTGGTTTAAAAAAAATTATCCAATTTCCAATTTGAAACATTTTTTTCGATGTAATCCTGAATTTTTTGAAATGATTTGTCGTTGCGAATGATGTGATCGTGGAATCTAGGTTGCCATGCGAATTGGGGATTTATTTTACGTGCCGAAATGGTGACCGATGATTTAAATCCACGAACAATAGATGCCAAATTTTTTGATTGTGGTCCGAATTGATTGGTGTTATTGTGGGTGGGGTTGTTGTCGTCGTGATTTTTGTGGTCGTGGTTGTTCGTAGAGACGCGATGCATCGCGTCTCTACCACGGGGTTCAATAATATCATTATGATCACAATCCGAATTAAATTTGTTTTCCCCAATTCCGATAATTGCATGAAAATGATTTGGCATCACGACATATTCGCCCGTCCATAAATTCATATCAGGTCGCATTTCAAATGTTTTTAACCATTCAAATTCCACAATTTCTCCGATTTCGGACAATGTTATTTTTCCATCCGTTATTTCGCCAAAATAATGTTTCCTATTTTCTGTGCAGATTGTAATGAAATACAAACCCGCCCAACGATAATCCCAATTTTTTAACCGGGCAGAAGGAATGCGATATTTATTCTGAAATTTTGACATTTTTCATTTGGATGAATCAACAAAATTATCGTTTCAAAAAAACACGACAAGGTATATCAATTAATTTTATCAACCAACCGTATAAATGCCTAAAAATTCGAATTTAACGCCTTTTAACCAACCAAAATCACCAGAAAAGGTCAATAATTTTATTACTGTCGGGTCGTATCGACAATCACCTCGCCATGATTATTTAAGACAAATTTCTTATTGTCTTGGAACAGAAAAAGTTCACCGGAGGTGGTTTGTTCCCATGTTGTAAACGTATCAGACGATACCTTTTTACCCGTATCATCAAAAACCAAAATACCACCAGCAAAAGAAGCCAGGATGTAAACCTTGTTTTGAACTTTTACCAAATAGACCGTGTTATACGAATGTTCCAAAATCAATTCAAAATTCGCATTCAGCACTCCAAATTTATCGTCTAAGTTTACAGGAATTAACCCGAATTTGGCTAAGTAACTAAAATTCAATTCGTCAGTGTAAATAGTTGGGACGATTGTTTCACCTTTTTTATTGACTACCCCAAATCGATCGTTGATTTTTACGCACACAAAATCCTTATAAATGTCCTTCACTTTTTCATAACGAAAGCCCACCAAGGTATCTCCCTTGTCATCAAAAAAGCAATAATACTCGTTCAATTTGCCGGCACCAAAACTACCATCCCAATACTTAATTTTTGAAAATTTCGGTGCAAAAATCTCCTTCCCTGTCGAATCACAAATACCAACAAGCCCATTTTTATGGACTGAAAAATAACTCGATTGAGGATCAGTCAACCAAATTTCTTGGTAATCTATCTCATTGATTCTTCGTCCGTTTTTGTCAATAAAAAAAGCCTTCGAATTGGCACCTCTGAAAACACCTACGTGACCGTTAAATTGATAGTTATTTTCCGCTGAAAAAGATTCATACTTGCCTGTAATCAAATTATAAATTTTAACTTGATTGCCTGAAAGAATCTCCACCTTTTCGTTGTATTTTACAGCAAGTGCCTCCTGTTCCGGTGCCAGAATTTGTGCACCACTCGAATCCAACAAACCAAATTTTGATCCTATTTTAACTAAAAAGTAGCGTTTTGTCACCAAACCTTCGTCGCCGATTTCCAGCACTTCAATGTAGGTGTATTTTGGCGCCGAAATCACCTTCCCTTCTGGTGAAACCAAACCTATTTTATCTCCCTTTTTCGGAAAAAAATAGCCGTAATCATAACGCATCTGCTCAAACCCATCATAATCACCCAATGCTAACTCTTTGCCATTTTTATCAATAATCACTTCCTTGTTGTTTCTCACTGCGATAAGGGCATTTCCAAATCCATACACCAAATTATCTAGGCAATCGTACTCAAAAGGCAGGAGCACCTTACCAGTCGAATCAATCACCCCCATTTTACACCCATAGTCGCCATCCGCTCTTAATTTCGACAAGGCAATGTGGCCCGTCTCCACCAAGTTACCCCAATGTAAATAATCGCCCCAATAAGGAGCCTGATAAATAGGTTCAATAATTTGCTCCCCCGAAGTTTTGCAAAATCCATAGCCATTATCACGCCGCACCAAACACCAATTCTTCAAATTATCTGTAATCTCCTCATAACGAGGCGAACATCGTACCATTCCTTTGTCACTTACAAAACCCCATTTCCCGTTTAATTTGTACCCAAAACTTCCATCTTCCATGGCTTTCAACTCATCAAACTGAGGGGAAATCACCACTTTACCAGTCGTATCTGCTAAACCCCATTTGTTGTCATTGATAATAATAAAATGATGATCAAAACCAGGTACCGTCATTACAGAATCGTATAAATTGTCAACGATAATTTTCTGATTTCCGTAGTCGCCATACATCAAGCCCCATTTACCATTTTGTTTAAAGGCAGTAAGTTGATGAAACGGCCAAATATATTCGCCATACAATTCTTCATAAACCTGCGGAACAATAAAATTGCCTAAAGTATCTATCAAACCAACCTTACCGTTGTTTTTTGCTTTAATCAACCCAGAAAAACCACTTGCATCAAGGGCATCATAATTCAAGGGTATAGCAACCGTTTCATCCCGATTCACATAGCCAAATCGGCCATTTTTCTGCACATAATATTGGATCCCTTTTTTCGGACAATCGGTCTGCCAACAATAGGTGTCAATGAAGTCATAATTACAGCTCAATTCAACGGATCCATCGGCGCGCATTAACCCCTTTTTACCCTCTTTCTCAACCAGCAAAGAGCAGTGGATCAATCCTCCATAAGAGCCGTTTGAAAGTAATTGAATTTGATCAAATTCAAAGGGAATCAACACCTTGTTCAAATTACTTAGTAAGCCATATTTATTGCCTTGCTTTGCAATAAAAACTATCGGGTAGGTTTCAGTAATAGGAATCAAACTGTCATAAATTATTGGAATCATTAGTGTATCCCAAGCCTTAATCGCACCAAATTTGCCGTGCTTTTTTACCAATTTATATTGTTCGCTGTAATCTAAAAAACCTTTTTCTATTTCAATCTGCGAAGAATCTGGTGGAACGATGCGATGGAGACATGGCGGCACATAAGCTTGCGAAGTTGCAGGGTAAAACATCCAATGTTTGAAATACCAATAATCCTCCACAATATGAATACTTGTGTCAGCACGATCAATGCTGCCATGTTGACCAAATCTCAAAAAAGACACCAGCATCAAGCCAAAAAAAAGTAGGTTTCTCAAGGATTACAGTTTTAATCACAATATACTTACTATTTACCAAGACTTCCAAAAAATCTAGAAATTTCAATCCCCTTTTAAGAAAAATTAAGATATTCGGAGGAATTCTTTTTTATCGTACCATAAATTCATCTACCTCATTCTCCCTCTCCTTCTCCTTCTCGTTCTCATTCTGCTTCTCCTTTATCGTTTAAATCTCAAATTCATCTTTTTCCCAAATCCGCAGGTAAATCATCGGCAGACCGCAATAAACAGCAATCTCAGGCTTATCTAACTGTTCTTCCAGATTAGTTTTAGAAAAGGTAGCTAAATTCGCCTCTTTCATCTTTGGTAAGGTATTTAAAACCTGAACATCCGTTACCGGGGTATAATACAAATCAAGGTATTCCAATTTTTTAAGCGACTCAATTGGCGATATATCCTTAATATCACTTTCCATTAACGACAAGACTTTTAAATTTGGAAACTTTCCAATTCCCTCCAAATTTAGTCCAGAATATGCACTGGATAAATCTAATTTTTCAAGACGCGGCAATGTGCTGATGGTCGAAAAATTGGTAATGCCAGCATTCTCCAAATCCAATACTTTCAAACCTTTAAGCGTGCTTAGTGTAAGTTCAGGGCAACCTTTAAGTCGTAAATATTTGAGGTTCGGAAATTGTTGTAAGTCCTTTATTTTGCGTTTATAATTCGTTACATTTAACCGTTGTAAGCTTGGCATTTTTGGGAGCGAATTGATATTAATTGTCGATTCCTTATCACCCCCTTCAATTTTTAACGATTTCAATTTTGTTAAATACTCAAACCCTTTAAAATTAACATTC
>JADZFJ010000227.1 GCA_020849935.1 Crocinitomix sp.
AAAAAGGATGATTTGTTCTTTATTTTCGAGGGTTTCCGTCATCTTTTCAATCAAAAATGATGAAAAGTGAGATTTCATCGTCTTCAATTTCGTCTCTTTTTCAAGGTCGGCACAAAGGATTTCGGGCGTTTGAACACCTCCAAAACGTTCGTTCAATTCGACTAAGCCAAATTTACCTTCCATCGCATTAAAATAAGTTTCAATACTTGGAGTGGCGGATCCTAAAAGAACTTTCGCTTTATACAAGGTTCCCATAACAATCGCTGTATCCCGCGCATTATCCCGAGGAGAAGGATCGTATTGTTTGAACGAATTTTCGTGTTCTTCATCCACAATAATCAACCCTAATTTTTGAAAAGGGAGGAAAACAGATGATCGAGCGCCCAAGATAATTCGAAACTGATTAGGATCGTTGGTTAAAACCTTGTTCCAAATTTCGATACGTTCATTCTGATTAAATCGACTGTGGTAAACGCCTACAAGATCGCCAAAATATTTTTTAAGTCGTGAAATTAATTGGGTGGTAAGAGCAATTTCAGGCAGCAAAAACAGCACTTGATTTCCACTCTGTAATTGTTCTTGAATGAGTTTTACGTAAATTTCAGTTTTTCCCGACGAAGTGATCCCATGTAAAAGCACCACCTCTTTACCCACAAATTCATCCTTGATTTTGTCATGCGCAATGGTTTGAGCGGGAGATAGTCCTTTAATTTCTCTTGTTTCATCCGAAGAAGGTACCAACCTTGAAATTTCCGCCGAAAAAATGGAAATCATGTCTTTTTTGGCAAGTGTTCCCAAAACGGAATCTGAAATCCCTTCCTCTATTAAACTTTTCTTCAAGACTGGGATCTGATTTCCAGTGTACCATCCCGTTTTTTCAACGATAGAAAGTAAGGCATTTACTTGTTTGATGTTTCTTTTAGATTCCTCAAGAGAATTTAAAAGCAAACTCATTTCATCTTCACTTTTAATCGATTCAGAAATAGAAACAAAGAGCGCGTATTTAGTAGCGTATTTTGCGAATAATTCTTCGCTCACAATCGCAATGCGTTTTTCAATTAACTTTTTGATGAGCGGTTGAACCGTTTTTATCCCAAGAATATCAGCGACCTCTTTGATGGTTAATTCGCCTCTTAGTTCAAGCGATTCGGTTATTAAAAATTCATTGGTTGACAAATTCGCTTCGGATACGTCATATTCTGGATGTAACGAAATTTTAGTTTCACTGGCCAATTTAAAATTACTTGGTAAGGCGGCATTCATGACATCACCTAAATCAGCCATGTAATAATCTGAAATCCAATCCCACAATAAAAATTGCTGATTGGTGACAATACGCTCCTGATCTAAAACACCTTCAATGTATTTGGCGGTGTATTTAGTAGGAACTTCTTCATGAATTTTTCGGATAATCGCAGTATAATATTTCGATTTTCCAAAAGGAACGATTACCCGAATTCCAATGCCTATTTCAGAATTTAGCTCAAAGGGAACCCTATAAGTAAACGTATTAGGAATACTTAGTGGAAGAATTACATCAACAAAATAGGTAACTCGTTCACTCATACAGATCGATCGTAATTGCTAGTAAAAGTCGTCAAAATTATTTGAACGGCCAAGCGCCATACCCACCAATTAGGTTATAAACTTCAGGAAAACCTTTATCGGTAAAAACCTTAAGTGCTTTCCCAGAACGTCCACCAGATTGGCAAAAAATATAAACGGGTTTATCTTTTGAAAGTCCATCAATTTTTTGAGAAAAGTCCGCAGCTGTATAATCGATATTGACAGCCCCAGCAATTGAACCTCCTGAAAATTCGCCTGGTGTTCTCACATCAACTAATAAAATATTACCTCCATCGATGCCAGCTTTAAACTCTTGCGCAGTTAAATCTTTGCTAATGATTGTTTTTTCAGCAGTTGCAATAGTTTCGGTGGTAGATGTTTGATTGTTGGTAGAAACTTCAGCAGGATTTGCTTGTTCATTTGTAACTGCCGAGGCACACGACAAAAAAAGAATAAAAGAAGAAACGTACATTAAGGTTGATTTCATGATCGAAATTTTAAATTAATAATCTTGATATTGTTGAATCGTTGGAACATCCCCTTTTAAAAAGCGATAAGATAGCCCAAATGTTAAAAATTCAGGTGACCAAATCGAGAGTTCGAGGTTTAATCCAAGTTTTTCGGTTACGTAATAATTAAAACCACCCAAAGTTACTCCGATGATTGGATTTACTTTTTCGGGAAAAATCTTTCTCGTTTGATAGTCGAGCAATTCGGGTTTATTTAACCAATAATCTGCACCAACTTGAAGTTTAATGTAATATTCAAACTTTTTTTGATAATAAATAGAAATAGTTGGATTGACAGAAAGATAAAGAAATGAAGATCCAAAATGTTGGTTATTATAAAACAAGTTGAGGTATTGAAATCCAATTTTACCAGAGACAGACAAACGGTTACTAAAAATAAAATCGTGTGTATAAGAAACGATTGGCATCAGGGAGACCATTTCAAATTTTTTAGAACTGGTATCATTGTATTCATTGATGGATCTTTTTAGGTCGATTTGCTCGTTACTTATTCCTACATTAAATTTAATCAACCGGTTATGAAGTTGAGTAAAGCCCTGGCTTATATTAATGGAGAATAAAATAGCAATCAAATAACGCATACGACAAAAGTAATATTATTTTACAGGATGAATTGTGACAAAAGTATCAGAATTAAAAATCAATTTTGAAACCTTTTAAATTAAAGTTCGTATTTTTATCCAACATCGAAACTTTGGTACAGAAATTGCGAAGGCGACGGTAGATTAAAAAATAATTTAACAAACTAAAATTTAAAAATTATGAAAAGAGTTATTACAGTTGTTGCGTTAGCAGGTTTGTCCTTGTTTGGATTTAACAACAAAGCAGTAGCGCAAGTAGAGCAAGGAAATATTATTATTGACTTGTATTACGGCTATCCTAATTTTGGAACAAAATTAGCTGAAAGTGTTGAAAATGCTAGCAGTGAAATAGATGTGAGTGGTATCGGACCTGCTGGTTTAAGAGTAGAGTATTTGTTAGCTGACAATTTTGGTTTAGGAATCGATTTTATTTATAACAGCACTAATTTGAGTTTTAAAGCCGATTCAATAAATACAAGTGGTGATGTGGTTGCATCTTACGATGTGAAGACAACTGCTCAACGTATTAGAGTAATGTTAAGAGCTAATTACCACTTTGTTCAAACCGATGCAATGGATGCTTATGTAGGATTCGGTGCTGGAACAAATAATAGATTTTGGGGAGTAAAGACTGATTTTCCAAATTATGATGACGAAAGCATCAGCGGAACATTGTTACCAGTTTCTGCACGTATTTGTTTAGGAACAAGATTTTATTTCACAGAAAATATTGGAGCAAATGTTGAATTAGGATAAGGCGGACCCCTTATTTCTGCTGGGCTTTCATTAAAATTCTAAAAAAATCGTCAAAAAATTGATAAAAAACTCGTCTTTTCCAAGA
>JADZFJ010000228.1 GCA_020849935.1 Crocinitomix sp.
ATTTGGCTGCAGGAATTGAACCCATTTACGGGGATTTTGCCAATTATTTTTTAGGCATCGGACTTTTTGCAGCGGGTCTTACATCAGCTATTACCGCACCTTTGGCAGCCGCTTATGTGGCTCGAGGTTGTTTTGGTTGGGAAAAAAATACAACCTCCAAAAAATTTAGAGCCATTTGGATCATGGTGTTAATTATTGGTGTTTTCTTTTCGATGATTGGCAAAAACCCGATCGAAATCATCAAATTTGCTCAAGTAAGTAATGGAATTGTGCTCCCTATCCTTGCCTTCTTTTTGCTGTGGATCGTGAACAAAACCGAAATTATGGGCGCTTATAAAAATACCATTTATCAAAATATTTTGAGTGGCCTAATTATTCTGGTTACCTTTTTGATTACTTGTCGAATCATTTACACAATTTTCATCCAATAATGGCCCAAAAGCATGGTGTGAATATCAATTGCGATTTAGGCGAAGGCATGGCGAATGATCATCTTTTAATGCCGATGTTATTTTCATGCAATATCGCTTGCGGAGGTCATTATGGCGATGAAAACACCGTACGAGAAACGATTAAATTGGCTCAACAATATGGTGTTCGTTGTGGTGCCCATCCTTCTTATCTTGACCGTGAAAATTTTGGAAGGAAAGATATGGAAATCCCAACAAATGAATTAATTAATTCGCTCAAACATCAAATTCATCTTTTTCAAAAAATAGCCACCGAGGAAAATTGTGAATTTCATCATATTAAGCTTCATGGAGCACTTTATAATCGCGCAGCAAATGACCTAGAAATTGGCGAAGTTGTATTAAATGCCTTTGAAGGCTTACCGAAATCAATTCTTTTGTATGTTCCAAGTGGATCTGATTTTGCACGTTTGGCGGAAAAAAAATTTACTGTCTGTGAAGAAGCTTTTATTGATCGTACTTATCAAGAAGATCTTTCCCTAACGCCAAGATCCTTACTCAATGCATTAATTAAAGATCCCGCGGAGGCATGGCAACAACTCAGACAAATACTTTACGATAAACGTGTAAATTCTATTACCAATAAACTAGTAACGCTGCATGCAACCACTTTTTGTCTACACGGTGATTCCGAAAATTCACTGGAAATATTAACCTACATTACGGACAAATTAAACAATGGATAAGCCAGAAATTGCGCAATTTGGTCCGAATGGAATTTTGTTAAGCTGGGAAGAAAAAATTGATCCTGATTTACATGACTATATTTTGGCCTATTCCTCAGCCATTGAAGAAAAATTCGAATCACTGATTTTAGAAACAGTGACCACCTATCATTCAACATTGTTTTTTGCGCGTTCATCATCACTAATAAATGAATTAAAGGAAGTGTTAACCTCATTTATTTATGAACCTTTGCTTAGAACTCATCAATCCAAAACTACTTGGACAATTCCTGTTTGTTACGATGAACGTTTTGGAGTAGATTTAGCCTACGTGGCTGCTGAAACCAACCTCACAAAAAAAGAGGTAATCCAGTTGCACACTTCTGCGAGTTATCGAATTTATTTCACTGGATTTTTACCCGGATTTCTGTATTTAGGTGGACTTGATACCAAAATCCATGTACCAAGAAAATCAACACCGCGGTTAAATGTTTTAAAAGGATCGGTGGGGATTGGTGGCAGCCAGACCGGTATTTATCCAAAAAACTCGCCCGGTGGTTGGCAAATTATTGGACAAACTCCTCTACCGATGTTTGACGTCTCTTCAAAAGATTTATGCCCTTTTCAAGCTGGCGATTCTATTTTATTTGAATCAATCGATCTTACAGAATTTTTAGAAATTCAGGAGAAGATAGCTTCTGGCGAATACACACTAAAAAAATCGCTCCATGATTGATGTATTGGTGAGTGGAACAAATACCGTTTTACAAGATCTAGGTCGTGTAGGATACAGAAAATTCGGTGTACCTTCTGCTGGGGCGATGGATGCCCATTCGGCACGATTGGCCAACCAGTTAATTGGAAACCCTGACAACACACCTGTACTCGAATTTATAGGGCAAGGACCTGTTTTACGATTTAATTCCCCAGGGCTTATTTCCATTCGAGGCGCTAAATTTAATGTTCGTGTAAATAACGAATTAATCGACATCAATCTTCCTTATTCGATCAACGAAGGTGATCAACTAACATTTGGCACTGCTCTAGAAGGACTTTATGGTTATCTTGCCATTCAAGGAGGATTTAATGCCCCAATGGTTTTAGGGAGTGCAAGTTTTTATGAGGGAATCACCCCAGAAGCTCGTATTAGAAAAGGGGATAAATTATTTTTTAACTCAAATGTTGACCAATTAAATTTCCCGAGTTATTCTACTAAAATAATAGAAGTCCTTAATTATTCCAGCTGTGAAATAATGGTGACTAAAGGACCCGAATTTGAGAAGCTTTCCAATCAAACGCAGGATCTTCTGGAAAATGAAGAATTTATTTTGTCCAACGAAATCAATCGCATGGGCTATCGACTGATAGGCAATCTAGAAATACGGGGATTTGAAATTTTAACAAGCCCTGTTCAACCAGGTACAATTCAACTCACTCCTTCAGGACAATTAATTGTGTTGATGCGTGATGGACAAACCACGGGAGGATATGCGCGAATTTTACAATTATCAGAAATCAGTTTATCGGTTTTAGCACAAAAACGCCCGGGTGAAAAAATAAATTTTAAATTTAAAAACATTGACTAACAACAACTTACTTAAAAAATAAAAATAATTTAAAAAATAATTAATTCTGAAGGCAACCCTATTTTATAATTATTCGTCTAACCCTTGCAACGTAACGCCATTTAATTATATACAGTAATTAAATGGCGTTTTGCGTATATATCCTTTTATTAATTTTATTAATTTAATTCAATGTCTATGAAAAGAAGTTTACTTTTAAACACGATTG
>JADZFJ010000229.1 GCA_020849935.1 Crocinitomix sp.
GTAAAGTAGTTGTTGGCGCATAGTTAAAATTTAGTTGAAGAAATATAGAAATAAAAATTGATACCACAAAAAAAGTCGTTAGATAATTAACCTAACGACTTTTAAAATTTATAAAAGCACCTATTTATTCGATGCCTAATTTCTTTTTTAAATCTTTGGACATACCATCTTTATGAACATAAATATTAATGGTTTTGTATTTAAAATAGGCTTCTGAAACGTATAAATACCCATCGCAAGGGTTAGAAGTGCCCCAAGAATTTTTCACCAATAAATATTTTTTTCCATTTTGATCTTTGTACAATCCAACAGCGTGCATTCCGTGATCGTCAGTCGTTAATTTGCTGTCGTATCCTTTTTGTCTGCTTTCTTGAGTAATTACTTCTTCCTCGACTGGTTCCATAAAACAATTGGCTTGTTTTTCTGCTCCCGCATCGGAGAAGTTTTTATTGTCTCGCCCACTCACTACAATGGTTGATTTATCTTTAGGAACAACGGCCAAGCCAGATCGGTAATCAAAATAACTTTCAGAAACATCAGCTCCCCAAGCAAAGGTAAACCCTTCGTTTAATGCGTATTCCGCTGCTTTCCATAATTCATCTAAAGGAACATTATAAGAATTATCCCACACCCAATTGTCTGCAATTGCCAATTGACATTCTTGATTAAACGGGTGATTTGAAAAAGAGGTTAAGGAAATATAATCGTCCATATTTAATCCTAACTCATCGCGATAGGTAATTGGGTTGTACTCTTTTCCATCTACTTTAAATTTAAAATCTTCTGTTTTTTCAGGCACTGCTCCTAAATAGGCGTCTAATACTCCACGAATTGCTTTCATCCACGCGGTTGAAAGTCCTTGATTTTTTGGAAGTTCGTTTCGTGCTTTTAAAACGCCTTCAACAGCCCCATCCAATACGGCATAAAGTTCAGAATGCGAATGCGTTTCAGATCCATAATTTAATCCTGAAAAAGCTGAAGTTGGCACAATGCCAAAACGTTTAATTACCCAAGGAATGTCGTGAAAAGCACCGCCTTGATCAAAATTTGTATTTCCATCTGTACGGATATATTTATCTGCTTTGCCTAAATAAGCTTGGTAAACAATGTACATTTCAGATAAATCGTATCCTTTTTTACCCATCCGAAGTAATTCAGATTCAAAAAAAGACATGGTAGAAAAGCTCCAACATGTGCCCGTGCCGCCTTGCGATAAAACCGGGGTTGCATCCAAGTGAGCGATTTTTTCAAATTTATAACTGCTTCCTTCTTTGTTGGTTGATGTTTCTTGTGAAAAAACGCTGACCCCTGCTAAAAGAAGGGAGATTCCTAAAAGTAATTTTTTTAATTTCATTTGTTTCATTTTCATGGTTAGTCGCTTCTTTTTAAGTAAGCTTTAAAAAGGTTTGGCGATAAATGTAGGAAACTTTCTTTTAATCGCTTGACCGTTCGTCATAATTTTATAATGGACGCAAGTTTTTTTCGCAAAAGGGATATAAGCGGCAGCTCCCCCCAACAAGTTGGGGGGACTATAGCGTTTAGCCCAGTCGCGACATCACGTCCCCAACTCGTTGGGGATCGAGATCGTCGGGATTTGCCCAAATAAACAGAAATAGTTAAACCCTTTTCCATTGATAAATAACTACCGCGATAATTTTCATTCAAATTTTCCTTGTAAATTTGTAGGTATGGAAGCGGAAATTGTAAATAAGGTTGCCAATGCCAACATCGAACAAATTGACTTGTTGGATTTTGTGGATAAAAATCCAGTGCAAGTGATTGATTTAAAAGATGTTTTGTGGAACGAATTTGTGTTAAAAGAAAAGGATTTTAGGCAGTGGGTGAAAGAGCACGATTGGTCTAAATATGCCAACCAAAATGTACAGGTTTATTGTTCCAATGATGCCATTATTCCAGCTTGGGCGTATATGTTAATTGTTACGCAATTGGGCGGTGCTAAACAAATTATTTATGGCGACGCTGCCCAAACCAAGTCCGATTTATTTTTTACCAACCTCGAAAATATAGACACCTCCCGTTATACCGATAAAATTGTTATGGTAAAAGGTTGTTCGCTGATTCCAAATCCTGTAAAAGCGTACATGGTGTTAACAGAAAAGTTAATGACCGTTGCTAAAACCTTGATGTTTGGCGAGCCATGTTCGGCAGTACCTGTTTATAAAAAGGCGAAATAGAAAATTTTAGTCGGTTAACTGCTTAAAATACACCACCGAATCTTTCACCGAATCTTTAATCGGAATAAATTCAAAATTTAATTGTTTTCGAATTTTTTCGTTTGAATAAATACTTGTTTTCATTGAACTTTGAGCAGTTTCTTTTGTGATATTTTGTTTTTTACCAAAAAAGAACGCCAAAAGTCCTTCTAAACGCCAAGCAATGCCCACCATCCATTTTCGGACTAAAATAGTGGGTGGTTTAACCTTAAATTCGTGCGCAATGGTTTCAAACAACACTTTAAACGGCAGATTTTCTGACACCACCAAAAACCGTTCGTTGATGATGTTTTGATGATCTAATTCACAAAAAACGTAAGCCACATCTCGCGCATCAACAAAACCATTGGTGCCTGGGGTGTAAAATTTTAATCCTTTTTTAATAACTTTAAATAAACTCAAGGACGAATCGTTCCAATCTCCGATGCCTAAAATCACCGATGGATTAATAATCACCACTTCTAAACCTTCTTCTTTTCCGCGCCATACTTCATTTTCAGCACTGTATTTGCTAATGGCGTAATTTGAATTATCGCGCGAAGTGCTCCATTTTGAATTTTCTGTGTACAGCGCTTGTTGCTCGTTGCGCCCCAAAGCCGCGGTTGAACTTACATGGCAAAACCTGCGAATACCTTGAGATAGACTCACATTCACAACATTTGCCGTGCCATGTTTATTAATTTTCATTAACTTTTTAAAATCTCTTTTTCTAAAAGAAACCATGCCAGCACAATGATAAACCACCTCACACCCCGCCATGCCTTCGTCGAGCGATGTAACATCCAAAATATCCCCTTCCACCCACTCAATTTCTGCAAATTTAGCCTCGGCATCCTCCTTAAAATAATGGGCGAAAATGCATTTTACGGCATTTAAAGACGACTGATTGCGGTACAAGGCACGAATTTTTTTATCTCGTTTTAGCAATTCAACCAAAACATGACTTCCAAGTAAACCCGTGCCGCCAGTTACAAATATCATGATGCGCAAATTTACGGTATTTATTTGTCAATCTGGATAAATAAATGTGGGATAATCGTCCAAAAAAAAGAACCTTTGCACTCCTCCTAAAATTGATTTAGAAAATGAAACCAACACTTGGTAAAAAATTAAAATCGAACAACCAAATGGAAATCAAAATGTGTATCTTTGTTCACCATTAAAAAGGCAAACCTCAGCCTATTGAGGCTGTTTTTAGGCACTAATAAATTTGAAACAATGAAATTAATCACATTAGGAGTAACATTTTTACTCACAGTAGGGCTTTTTGCTCAAGATTTAAAAGATGGCCTTTACGCCAAAATTATTACCAATAAAGGAGATATTTTAATTGAATTAGAATATCTAAAAACGCCAATCACCGTGGCTAATTTTGTTGGTTTAGCCGAAGGAAATTTAACTTACGATTCCGTTAAAATCACAAAACCTTATTACGACGGTATCAAATTTCACCGGGTAATTTCTGATTTTATGATTCAAGGTGGTGACCCAACAGGAACTGGTTCGGGTGGTCCTGGTTATAGCTTTCCTGATGAATTTGATTCTACCTTAATTCACGACCGTCCGGGTATTTTATCCATGGCTAATTCAGGCGCAAATACCAATGGAAGTCAGTTTTTTATCACGCATAAAGACACCCCATGGTTAAATGGCAAACATTCTGTTTTTGGACACGTGGTGCAAGGTCAAGACGTGGTGAATAAAATTCAACAAGACGACGTAATTAAAACTGTTGAAATTATTCGTGTTGGAAAAAAAGCACAAAAATTTAATGCAGCTAAAGTATTTCCGAAGGCTATCGAAGGACAAGCAAAAGCTAAACGTGCCGAATTAGCAAAACGCAACAAAACATTTGCGGCTGAAATGAAAGCGAAATATCCAAAAGCTAAACTAACAGATTCTGGCTTAATGTATCAAATTTTGAAACAAGGCAACGATACCTTAGCTGTGTCTGGACAAGAAGTGGAAGTGCATTACACCGGAACTTTCTTAAGCGGCGAAAAATTTGACTCATCGCGCGATAAAAACAAAACATTCAAAGTAATAATCGATAAAAGTCGGGTAATTAGCGGCTGGCACGAAGGTTTAAAATTATGCGAAATTGGCGGCGAAATTAAACTTATCCTACCTTATTGGTTAGCCTATGGCGAGGCTGGACGTGGAACAATTCCTCCAAAAGCAACCTTAATTTTTGACATTGAAATTATCAGCGTCACAAAAAAGTAAGGCACTAATAACAACTACAAAGCCGGTTCGAAAGAGTCGGCTTTTTTTTGTGGAAATTAATTAGCGGGAGGTTTTTTTCTTTTTTTGGGCGTTCCCCCGCAAATACCGATCCCCAACGAGTTGGAGACGGCATGTGCGGGGGCAGGCTCTTCGTTACAAGTCCTCATCCCCAATGTAATTGGGGATTCCGGGCTTTTCACTGCGATCCTTAACGCAAATGGGTGAACTTTTTGGAAATGGTGAGATATACCAACAACTTAAAACTACGTCTAATTTTAAGCGAACATCCTTAAAATTTTTGACGTAATTTCATACGGTGGCTTCATGATAGTATCATTTGATAGTATAAGAGATGGTAGTTATAGGAAATTTACAAAGGTTGTTGGATGCCATCAAAATTTCTAGTTAATTTGGCAGCCGGGTTAATTGACCAATTAAAAACAACTAATCCCCGAAGCAGAATAAACTTTTAACTAAAAACAACACAAATGATTTTGGCCATCGATGTACATTACAAACAAACCTATGCTAAATGTGTAGGTGTGCTGTTTGATTGGCAAGATGAGCGGCCACAACAGGTAATTATTGAGAAGCTGACAAATGTAGCCGAATACGTTCCTGGCTTATTTTACAAACGCGAATTGCCCTGTATTTTAGCCGTTATCGAAAAAATAAATTTAGCGGATCTTGAAGCAATTATTGTGGACGGACATGTATTCATCGATAATGATTTCGGTTATGGTTTAGGAGGACATGTGTGGGAAGCTTTGTCACACAAAAAGCCAATAATTGGTTTGGCTAAAAGAGCGTTTTATGCCAACGAAAAAACCAATGTTCCATTGTTGCGCGGTTCGAGCGAAAATCCCATATACATTTCAACCATTGGATGCGAACTTGAAGAGGTGGTAGAAAAAGTTAAACACATGCACGGAAAATTCCGCATTCCAACCGTCTTACAGATATTAGATACTGAAACAAAAGCGGATTAAAATATGATATAAGGTGGCTGAGGTTATCGATTAATCCTGTCGAACCGATTTTATTTAAGGATCATTTCAAAGTCGTTTTTCGGTTAAAGGTTGAAGCGAAAAAATTGGATGATGTCCAAATATAAATTTCCCAAATCACTTGTTTTCAAGAGAAATAACCTTGTTATACCAACTTGCAAAATTCCAATCTTTCATCCCAAAGCGACCCAATTCAAAACCAATGTCCAAGAAAACAAAAAATCAATTATAAAATACCACCTTGGAAAGCTTCCAACGTTTTGTTTTTCAATACATTTATATTGCAAGTTGAAAAAACAATCAAGAGTTGTGTTCCACTGAAAGGCTCAAAAAAAACGGCATAAATTTGGATTAAGTAAACTAATTAGTTAACTTTGTTGATGTGGCAAGATAAATCATATTTTTCGGAGACAAGGTAATTGACTTTTATAAATCTCAAGATTTAAAAGTCCAGTTGAAAATTGAATATGTTTTGGATTTAGTTCGCTTTGAAAGACAAGTTCCAATTAAGTTTTTCAAGAAACTAGAAAGCACGACTGGTATTTATGAGGTAAGGATTATTACATTACAG
Organism: Crocinitomix sp.; assembly: GCA_020849935.1. Classification (GTDB taxonomy): domain Bacteria; phylum Bacteroidota; class Bacteroidia; order Flavobacteriales_D; family Crocinitomicaceae; genus Crocinitomix. Next base: position 6,039 of record JADZFJ010000229.1, read on the forward strand.
AAAAGCATTCGAATACTATGTTTTTTGGATGAAGGAACATTGGTGGTCTTAACAAATGCATTCGTTAAGAAAACGCAAAAGACACCTAAAAATGAAATCAAACTTGCAGAGAGTTTGAAAATGGAATATTATAGAAAGAAAGAAGATGAAAAACATTAAAACATTTGATCAAATCCTTGACGAGAAATACGGGAAAAAAGGGAATGCCGAAAGAGAGAAGTTTGATGCCGATTCTCTGGCTTTTAGATTAGGGGTTATGTTGAAAGAGGCGCGTATTGAGGCGAATTTGACACAAGAAGAACTGGCAGAAAAAACTGGCACAAAAAAAAGCTACATTTCAAGAATTGAACGTGGCTTAAGTGATATTCAAATTTCTACCTATTTTCGATTAATTGAGCTTGGCTTAGGGAAACATTTAAACATTTCAATTGGGTAGATGACAATTACAATCCTTGTACACGTATAGCGAAAGTTAATGAATGTGTTTAATTTAAGGAATTTGCAATGCTGATCACTAAAATTTCATTTTTCTTTTGAAAGCTTCTTTTTATGAAAATCTCAAATTCCGCTTTTTTCTTAATTAAAACAGCGAAAACCCCATTTATTTTTCAGCCGTTGGGTGCGAACTTAGAGAGGTGGTAGAAAAAATGAAACACATGCACGGAAAATTTCGCATTCCAACCATCTTACAGATATTAGATACTGAAACAAAGGCAGATTAAAGTAGAAGCGAATGGTATCTGATCCCCATCACGTTGGGAATCGAAGCCGCCCAATTGTGAATGAGAAAAAGAAGAAGAACCCTAAACTACTTGTGAAAGTTTTTCTAGGTACTCGTTAAATCGATGGCTTTGTGTCAATTTTTCATCCCCAACAATTAACACACTTTTTGGTTTGTTATTTTCTAACCAAAAACGCAACGAAGCTACAGAAGCACTCATGGTTGCATTAATGTCAATTTGATGCGTTGGTTTGTGAATTCGTTCAAGAGATTCACGCAATTCTTTAATTTCTTTCGAAACATTGTGATCTTCTTGAATAATGACCATAGAATCTGCAATCTCTAAAATTGACGACTTGCCGTCAAACGTTTCAACAGCAACGTTTTTTTGCTTCGCCCATACTGAAATGGCCTCTGCAAAATGATCTTCATTGCGTAAAACTACTTTTTTTAATAACATAACTCCTAATGGATATAACGGGCTACAAAATTAGTGCTTTTTTCGGGATAAAAGCTAAATACTTTGCTTTTTTTTTATTCTTTTTTGAGCTATAAATTTTGGCGCTTGCAGTCTTCTATTTAATCGAGTGGTTTAGTGGTGCATTTCAACCTGTCCACGTTTTAAATAGGACAAACTAAAAAGTTGAAGCGCAAATAAAACACAGGCAAATAACAAGTGCATCGGCTGAACAAAAGCAGGCATTCCAGCGTACGAAAATAAAACTCCAGTCACAAACAAACCAATTAAGATTCCTAAAATGTACTTAACAGATCTAAATCCATAATTAGCTTTTTGATTGAGCCAAAATAAAATCACATTCGCCCCAAGCAGGATCCAAGAAAAAGAACGATGGAAAAGAGAATCTCCTTCCATGCTATCAATCCACAAAGCGCGCTCAACCCCTTCTTTCACCATAAAATCAACTTCTTGTCTTACTTGTGCTCCTAATATCACTTGAACAAATGTCAACAAAATCGAAAAATAAAATAGCCATCGAAACACAGGAGAAATCTGCTGAACCACTGTTGGTGTTTGACAACTACGAATAATATAAATTTGAACCACCACAATAAGCAAGGCAAACAACATGTGTAAGGTAATGATCCAAGGAACTAGGTTGGTGGACACAACGACTGAACCTAACCAACCTTCAAAGCCCATCAAAACTAAATTTAAAAAGGTTAAAAAAACCAAGGTACGGTTAGATCGGTAGCGAATGAGAGTCCAAATCAATAGAATTAACACCGCATTGCCCGCTAAAAATCCTACCAAACGGTTGCCATATTCGGTCCATGTTTTTGTGGCATTAAAATCTTCTTCTTTCAACAATTCTGGATTTGTACGCAAGGATTCAGCTTCCGAACTCATCCCAATCAGGTCAAGTAGCGAAGCAAATTTGAAGATTTTAACCTTGCGATATTCAGCATATTTTTCTTTGTAATCAACAGGTAATTGATCAGCTGACGTCGGTGGAATTATTTGATCAAAACATTTAGGCCAATCTGGGCATCCCATACCTGCACCAGCCGAACGGACAACACTCCCAGCTATAATCACTAAAAAGATCAAAACCAAGGTAATCCAAGCAAAACGAATATAACCTTTACTCATTTAAATGATTTTTTTTCACCACAAAAGTACATGCTTTTAATTCAAAAAAAGGTTTGTTTAATAGTTTTCTTGCACGTTTTTTTCTTACAAAAGTTTTAAAATATCCGCTTCAATTTTTTCAGGATTGGTAATTGGCGAATAGCGTTTAATGACATTTCCATTTTTATCCAATAAAAACTTAGTAAAGTTCCATTTAATGCGGCTGCTAAACCAACTACCCGATTTTTTTTTCAACCACGTAAAAAGCGGATGTGCGGTTGACCCATTGACATCAATTTTTTCCAGTAATTGAAAAGAAACACCGTGATTAATTGCGCACGATTCCTCCATCATTTCATTTGTGACAGGTTCCTGACTTCCAAATTGATTGCATGGAAATCCTAAAACAACCAAACCTCGATCTTGATATTTTACATGAAGCAATTCTAATCCTCCAAATTGAGGAGTTAGCCCACATTTTGTCGCGGTATTCACGATCAGAACCACTTTTCCTTTTAAGGTGTCTAAAGGATATGGTTTGCCATTTGGGTAATTAAAACCTAATTTATAAAACTCTGATTCGCTCATTTCTATTTCCTCATTTTCGTATGAAGGTATAACACTTTAACCACTCTTTAGTTCTTTTTTAATTATTTAAAACTAGTCTAAACGTTTTTTAATGTATCTTAGTCCTACATTAATGCTTTAAAGCCATGTTGATACTCAAAAAAAATGCTTGTTTTATTTTTTTGTTTCTGTTCAATCAAATTAGTTTTTCTCAAGAAAATCGGTCGTATTTAGACAAAGGTGATTTTACCTTAGGCTTGCGCACGACTATCAGCATTTTTGAACATGATAAAGTTCCAGCCCTAGGAACAGGTGGCCAATTTAGGCTTCAAATTTTTGATTTTTTAAGCACCGAATGGTTTGCCGATTGGATTACCATGGATTTAAAAGGGGCTGGCACCCGTCAAAATGCACATATTGGTTGGTCGGTGCTTTTTTATTTAAACAAAAAAACTCGCTTTAATCCTTATTTTATTGCAGGACATTGTTTTGATTTTGCACAAGTTACACCTCTAGGAACGCCTTATATAGATCGCTCAAGTGAAAAAATCAGTCGTTGGAGTTCGGCGGTGCAAGCAGGGTTGGGTGCTCATTATTTTTTGACCAATCGCTTTAATTGTACCTTTTCGGCGCAATACATGTTGCATCTGGGCCAACATTTAGAATATAATTTAAGTCCTGTTGGAGACGGATATTATTTAGAGACAAATCCTTCAAACCACGAAGAAGTGGGAGTAGAAGGACATGTTTTATTGACATTTAGTTTAAATTACAGACTTGGAGATTTATGGTAAGAGGATTTTTAATCAAAGGACTTTGGATTGGTTTATTAAGTTGGTCAACTTATAGCTTTGGCACCGAAATGACGGACGATTTTGGTGTACCGAAAATAAAAGCTGCACTCTCTTTTTCACCGGGTTTTTTAACGGAAAACACCAAGACGATTCAATTGCATGGGTATTTGGGTTTTCGCCCAAAAACTGGGCGAATTGAATTAAGGGGCGATGGGTTTTATTTTTTAGATTCCTTTGGCGATCGACCACGATTTACCATCAATCATCAATTGTATGCAGGTGCATTTTATCGGTTTTCTGATCAACGTTTTCAACCTTATGTAGGATTTCAACCAGGAATCGCCTATTCACAATCGTCCGAATTTGGGGTATTGAATGATGAAACAAATGAAATAGAATTCAAAAAAACCATTAATCCTGTTGGTTCTGTGGCAGGTGGCGTTGATTTTTTTTCCGAAAAGCTCTTTTTTATGTTTGTGGAAACACGGTATATTTTCGGAAAACACAAAGCCGATTCGTACCCCGTTTTTTTAGATGAATTTCGAATTTCATTTGGGTTGGGATTCCATTTTTAGGATTTCGGCGGTTTAATTGGCATTAAATTTGTCTCTCAAGATAAATAATTCACCCATTTTAAATAGTAATTGAAGGATTTACTTGGATTTTTATTACCTTAGTGCTGATTGTGAAAAATTTAACACTCATATTTACGTTTTTGTTCAGTTGGCAACTGAGCGCTTCGCACATTGTGGGAGGGGACATGTATTATGATTGTTTGGGAGGCACAACTTACCGAATTACCTTAAAAGTTTACCGCGATTGTTTGTCAGATGGTGCGGCGTATGATCCAAACGTTCCGATTACTGTTTTTAATGGTTCGTTTGTTCAGATTGATGAATTCACGATTGCCTTTCCGGGAAGTGATGTTTTAGATGTTTTGTTAGATAATCCATGCATTACTTTGCCTTCGGATATTTGTGTGGAAGAAGCTATTTATCAAAAAGTTGTCACTTTACCTCCTTCTGCAAATGGATACATTTTATCCTATCAACGCTGCTGCCGTGGACCTGCGGTGACTAATTTATTTGATCCAGGCTCGCAAGGTTTAACCCTTCAAATTGACATTCCTAGTCCTGCCCTTGCTTCCTGCAATAGCAGTGCACGATTTACAAATTATCCGCCATTGGTTTTATGTGCTGGACAAGAATTAATTTTTGATCATTCTGCCACCGATCCGGATGGAGATGAATTGGTGTATCAATTGTGTACACCTTATGCGGGTGGAACCGATTTAGATCCAGCTCCATCTCCCGCAAGTCCACCGCCGTATGACCCGATTGTTTGGGCAGGCGGAATTACAGAAACAGATCCTTTTGGAGCAGGAGATATTTCGATTGATCCAGTGACAGGGCTTTTAACTGCTGTGCCTGAAGCGCCAGGTTTATATGTGGTGGGCGTCTGTGTGCAAGAATTTCGAGCGGGTGTTTTAATTAGTACCTCTCGCCGCGACTTCTTATTTAGGGTGCTTAATTGTGAAATTGAGTTGGAAGCTGAAATCGTTCCTCAAACAGAATTGGTTACTTTTTTAAGTTATTGCCAAGGATTAGACGTTGTTTTTGAAAATAATAGTTACGGTGGTGATTTTTATGCGTGGGATTTTGGAGTACCCGGAATTGGAACAGATGTCAGTACCGAATTTGAACCGACTTATACGTTTCCAAGTCCAGGAACCTACGAAGTTATGTTGGTGGTAAATCCAGGATGGCCTTGCACCGACACTTCGACGGAAACATTTATTGTGCAAAATGCAATCACTGCTTATTTCGCGCCACCTAGCCCGCAATGTATTGTAGGGAATAGTTTTGATTTTGTGGGGGAAGGAACCTATCCTCCTGCCGCCGATGGAACCATTTTTGAATGGGATTTTGGTGGATTTTCAGTGCCGCTCACTTCTAATCTTGAAAGTCCTACCAACGTTGTATTTACGGCGGGTGGACCGCATACAGTGACCTACACTGTCACCTACGAAGTTTGTGAAGAAAGTCATACCGAAGAAATTTTTGTGTACGCCGAACCTACCATTGGTTTTAGTGTGCCCGATGAGTTAAAATGTGCGCCTTACAGTGCGGTTTTTACGGATTTGTCTTTTGCGCATACCGAAATTTTTTATTTATGGGATTTTGGTGATTCTATTGGCACTTCTTCTGAAGCCAATCCTACTTATATATACAACGATGTAGGCTTGTATGATGTTACTTTAACCATTTGGACCACCTCGGGTTGTATCGACACCCTTACCTTAACTCGCGAAGATTTAATTGAGATTTTTCCAAAACCAACCGCCAATTTTACGGTTACACCCGAAGAACAAGATGAATATCACGCCGATTTTTTCTTTACAAACCTTTCTGAAGACGAAGTAGAACATTGGTTTTATTTTGCTGATGGCTTTTTTTCTCAAGAAGAAACCGTTTGGCACAATTATAACGATCCTGGTGTTTATTATCCTTTTATTATTGCCGAAAACGAGTATGGATGTAGGGATCGTTTTTCTCAAAAGATTACGGTGACGCCAATTATTCCAGTCATTGTTCCAAATGCGTTTACGCCTGATGGTAATTCGTTTAACAATATTTTCCAGCCGATTTTTTACGAAAGTCAGGTTTTTCAATTATTTATATATGACCGTTGGGGCGAGTTAATTTATTCGGCCAACGAATTTGAAGCTTCGTGGGACGGAACCTATCAAAATGGAATTTTAGCACCTGATGGCGTGTATGTTTGGAAGATCATTTACACCGCATTTGACACCAATTTACCAGTAGAAATTGGAGGACATGTCACCTTGTTGAGGTAATCGCCTTTCCCGAAATTGTTCATAAGTTTTGTCTTTAAAAAAAAGAAAAGATTAGACAAATTTCATCACCTTTGTACAGCAAAAAGAAACATTTTTTTTGTTGGTGTTTTTCCTAGTTCAACCGAATAACACTAGTTCATTTTAACTTTTGGTAGAGTAAAAAATGAATGCCTATTTTATCCGCCGCAAGGTGGATGTCAAAAAAATAGTATTTCATTGGCAGAACGTAAATTGTTTACGGTCTAATAGAATTATTTTGCGTTCAAAAGAATAGCAGAGGATTAATTTTTTGGTAGAAGTTATTCCATTGTAGAATTTTTAAACGGCTGAGGCTGGTTAAAAATAACAATGGTTAATGCCAACATGACAAGTTGTTTAGGTTGGATTAAAATTAACAACTAAAAAAAATTAAAATGCAGCGTTCAATTGTGCACATGGATTTAGATACTTTTTTTGTTTCGTGTGAGCGTTTAATGGACAGTCGATTAAATGGGAAACCCGTATTAATTGGCGGAACATCCGACCGAGGAGTGGTGGCTTCTTGTTCGTACGAGGCAAGGACCTTTGGCGTACATTCGGCAATGCCGATGCGAATGGCAAAACAATTGTGTCCCGAGGCGATTATTTTACGGGGAAACACGGGGGTTTATACAAAATATTCGGAGTTAGTTACGGATATTATAAAAGACACTGTTCCGCTTTATGAAAAATCGTCAATTGATGAATTTTATGTGGATTTAACAGGCATGGATAAATTTTTTGGCTGTCAACAAATTGCCTCTGACCTGCGCAGTAAAATTATTCGTGAATCTGGATTACCCATTTCGTTTGGGTTATCCTTAAACAAAACGGTATCAAAAATTGCCACTGGCGAAGCAAAACCAAACAATCAAATCACGATTTTACAAGGACAAGAAAAAAACTTTTTGGCCCCTTTATCTGTGCGTAAAATTCCTTCGGTTGGGGAAAAAACCTACCGCGCTTTGTGCGATTTGGGAGTTAAAAAAATAGCCTCCATTCAAGAAATGCCAATTGAGGTAATGGAAAAGGTATTTGGTTTAAATGGAATTAGTATTTGGAACAAAGCCAACGGAATTGATTTGTCACCAGTTGTTCCCTACCGCGAACGCAAATCCATTTCAACAGAACGCACATTTGACCGCGATACGATTGATGTCCGAAAATTGGAAGGCTTGATGATTGCAATGGCAGAAAATTTAGCTTTTCAACTTCGGCGAGGAGGTAAATTAACGGCTTGCTTAACGGTTAAAATTCGCTATTCGGATTTTCAGACCTATACACTCCAAAAAATGATTCCTTACAGCGCTGTCGATCATCAAATTTTACCAATTGTATTGGAGCTTTTCCGAAAATTGTATAATCGGCGTTTGCTGGTGCGCTTAATTGGCGTTCGGTTTAGTCATTTGGTGGATGGTGGGCATCAAATTAGTTTATTCGAAAATCCAACCACCTTAAAATTGTACCAAGCCATGGATCACATCCGCGAACGTTATGGCGATCGCTCAATTATGCGCGCCTCTGGTTTTGAAGCAAAAAGTATCAGCCGATGGAATCCTTTTACGGGTGAGCCGCCTCCCCTTTTGGCGAATCGGAGGGTTTGAATAAGGGATGCGCATTTAAACTCTCCAATAGACAGGAAGGTAGGATTATTTTTAGTCCAATCAAGAAAATATTATTAATAATTTTAGATTGGTTAAGACCGAAACTAAAAATAAATAATACATTGAAATTGACATTAGATATTGTTTGTCCCTTCAGTATTAGTTATGCTGGAAGCGTTTTCATTCTTTTCTAAAATAATTAAATGCATGTACAACGCATTCTTCATCTTTAGCATAAGGAAAATTGTTGAACTGAAAATCATTTGGTGTACCAGATCCATAAATCTTGTTTTCAGGATCACCATCTAGACTAATTGAAAATGAGATTTCTCTATAAGACTCAACAATTCCTTCTTTTTGGATATATAATTCGTCGAATTTTATATTGTGTTGTCGTAAAAGTATATCGTTCTCGTAAAATTGAATTGTCCCTTTTTTCGTGAAAACAACTTTATAAGTTTTACCAGTATTTTCAGGTGTGTGCTCAGTCCAACCCAAACACTCATCCACCAAGAGAGAAGAATGCCAATTCCATGTACCTACCAAAATTTTTTTATCTCCAATTAATCTATCTTTTTTGCAAGAAAATAGTAATAGAATTATTCCAACTATGCAGATTAAATATCTCATTCCTTTACAAAGTAGCTAGTGTAAAACTCACAGCCCTTTTCAAATGAATTAAAGGGAAATCCTTGAACAACAACTAACAAATTTGGGCCAACGCATCCATACATATAATGTAAATCTCCTTTTTTATTATTTAAGGAGATATCAAAACTTATATCATCTAAATACGTTCCACCGCAATCATCTGTATTATTGGCAAATACAGTTCTAAAGGATTCAATTTGCTCATCATTTTCAAGAAATTTTACTACTCCTTTTTCGTAAAACTCCAACGAAAACGTTTTATCTTCAGATAATGGTGTTAAAGTTTCAGAAAAACTATCTCCGTCACAAATCCCATACAAATGATCAGTATGTGTCCAATTCCAAGTACCAATTAACATTGCCCTTTCTCCTTCTAATTTATCTTTTTTACAAGAGAGCATTATTACACAAATTACAACAATGTAGATTAACAGTTTCATTCTTTTACGAAGTAGCTAGTGTAAACTTCACAACCATATTCAAATTGATCAAATGGAAAACCCCTTACTAAAATTAGTGAATCATTACTAATACAACCATCAAAGGATTTGTGCACCTCATCCTGATTGTCTAAATTAATAAAAAATTGATAGTACCCATCACCGCAATCACTCGTATTAAAAATTTTAAAAATCAATCTATCTCGACCTAAATATTTTTCATTTTCATAATATTTCACGATTCCATTTTCAAAAAATTTCATGGAATATTTGGCACCTTCAGATTCAGGATTCAAAATATCAGTGTAGTTTGGATCACTGTCGCAAAAACTATAAATGTGAGTTGTATATATCCAATTCCATTTGCCAATGAAAATTTCTTTTCCACCCTCTAACTTTTCTTTTTTACAAGAAAACATGAAAAATACAACTCCGATCAAAAGAATCATATATCTCATTCCTTAACAAAATTACTAAGAAAGA
>JADZFJ010000230.1 GCA_020849935.1 Crocinitomix sp.
CTTAATCTAACGAAAAAAGTTTTTCAGCAGATATAGCAGATTAAATCTACGCGTTTCGTCTAATCTCGTGCCAGAGGTTCTCTCGCAGATTTCGCGGATTTTCGCGGATTAAATCTTGGTTAAATATCTAACTGACGATCTTTTTAAACATAGGACACGAGCGGTAAAGTCGCCCCAACATTGCTCTAGAATTAGGTGGCTGAGGCCCTCGAAGCCCCCTCCTAAAGTTCTTTAATCAAATACCTCGAAGTTTCGGTTTTGAACTTTTTGACAAAAGCTTCAGGAGTGCCTTCGCCTACAATTTCTCCACCGTTTTTACCTCCGTCAGGACCGATATCAATGACGTGATCCGCTACTTTGACGATATCTAAATTATGTTCGATTACCAAAACTGTATTTCCTTCATCTACCAAACGTTGAAGAACCGCCAAGAGCATTTTAATGTCGTCAAAATGTAAGCCTGTCGAAGGTTCATCCAAAATGTAAATTGTTTTTCCCGTACTTTTTTTCGATAATTCGGTGGCCAATTTAACCCGTTGTGCCTCTCCGCCAGAAATGGTGGTAGAAGGCTGTCCCAAACGGATATACCCCAACCCTACCGAATTTAAGGTTTCTAATTTGCGGTAAATTTTAGGGATATTTTCGAAAAATGAAACGGCGTCTGCGATGGTCATTTCTAAGACATCGTTGATGTTTTTTCCTTTGTAACGAACCTCAAGGGTTTCACGGTTGTAGCGTTTTCCTTGACAAGCCTCACATTCGACATAAACATCCGGTAAAAAGTTCATTTCAATCGCTCGAATTCCTCCCCCTTTGCATGTTTCGCATCTGCCGCCGGCAACATTAAAACTAAACCTTCCCGATTTATAGCCCCTAATCTTGGCTTCGTTGACATTTGCAAATAAATCCCGCACATCGTTAAAAAGTGCCGTGTAGGTGGCAGGATTTGACCGAGGCGTTCGTCCAATTGGCGATTGATCTATTTCGATGACTTTGTCCAAAAATTCGAGACCAGTTATTTTTTTGTAAGGCAATGGTTTTTTAACGCCATTGTAGATATGCGCATTTAAAATTGGGTAAAGCGTATGATTTATTAAAGATGATTTTCCACTCCCCGATACGCCTGTCACGCAAACTAATTTCCCCAACGGAATTTTTAAGTTGACATCTTTTAAATTATGCCCCGAAGCGCCCGTTAATTCCAAGAAATTTCCATTTCCCTTGCGACGGGTTTTCGGTACTTCAATTTTTAACAAGCCTTTCAAATAATCAGCCGTGGTGCTTTTACCCGCTTTTAAATCAGCCAAAGTACTCGCTTCAACAATTTGCCCGCCGTGAATCCCCGCTTTTGGTCCAATATCAACGATATAGTCCGATTCTTCCATCATTTCTTTGTCGTGTTCAACGACAATGACAGAATTTCCACCATCCCTTAATTTTTTCAAGGAATTGATCAAGCGGGTATTGTCTCGTTGGTGCAAGCCGATACTTGGTTCGTCCAAAATGTATAAGACATTCACTAATTCGGAACCAATTTGGGTGGCCAAACGAATTCGCTGCGCTTCTCCTCCAGATAAACTGGCCGATGAACGATTTAAAGACAAATAATGTAGTCCAACATCCATCAAAAAACGCAAGCGATTATTAATTTCTTTTAGGATTTCTTTTCCAATTGTTAATTGTCTCTCAGAAAGTTCTTTTTCAAGTTCGAGAAACCAAGTTTGTAGATGAGAAATGTCCGAATTTGCTAATTCTCCGATGCTTTTTTCGTTGATTTTAAAATATGAAGATACTGCTTTCAAACGAGTTCCGTGGCATTCGTCACAGGTAATTTTATTCATGAAATTTTCAATCCAACGTTGAGCAGCAGGGGTTGGTGCATCTTCGAAATGGCGACTTAAAAAATTAATAATCCCCTCGAAGGTAAAATTTTGATTCACTTCGTCTATTTGAAGGACTTCTTCAAATCCGTACAATATTTTATTGATGACAAGTTCCGGAATTTCTGAAATTGGATCTGAAACTGAACAATCGAAAGCGGTTAAAATAGTTTCCAATTTACCTGAAATCCAGTTGTTTTTTAGTTTTCCCAAAGGTTCAATTGCTCCTGCTTTAATGGATTTTGAAGGATCTGGAATTACTTTATTAAGATCGATTTCTGCAATCTGACCTAAGCCATTGCATTTTGGACAAGCCCCATAAGGTGAATTAAATGAAAATAGATTTGGTTCAGGTTCACTGTACGAAATTCCGGTAGTTGGACACATCAAAAATCGGCTGAACTGAATGGTTTCGTTCGTTTCATAATCTTGGACAAACATCACATCTTGTCCATATTTTAACGAAGTTTGAACGGCACTACTCACCCTACTTTTGTGTGCACTCGTGACTTCAATTCGGTCAATTACAATTTCGATGTCATGAATTTTATAACGATCCAAGCGCATTCCTGCTTTTATGTCCTCGATTTTACCATCGACTCTTACTTTGGTAAAACCTAATTTGGTGATTTGCTCAAACAATTCGCGGTAATGCCCTTTTCGACCTTTTACCTTTGGTGCGAGTAAAATGATTTTTTTATTTTCAAAACGACTCAAAATCAAGTCAACAATTTGTTGATCGTTGTATTTGACCATTTTTTCGCCCGTTTTATAAGAATAAGCTTCCCCAACTCGGGCATACAAGAGTCGCATAAAATCGTAGACTTCGGTTACTGTGCCGACTGTCGAACGTGGACTGCGATTTACTGTTTTTTGTTCGATTGAAATAACAGGACTTAACCCTAAAATTTCGTCCACATCTGGTCGTTCTAGTCCACCCAAAAATTGGCGGGCATAGGCCGAAAAAGTTTCTAGGTACCGACGTTGACCTTCGGCAAAAATAGTATCAAATGCTAAAGATGATTTTCCACTTCCACTTAATCCAGTAAAAACCACTAATTTATTTCGTGGAATTTTAAGCGAAATGTTTTTTAGGTTATGGACTTTTGCCCCATAAATTTCGATAAATTCCTCTTGTGATATTTCTTCCGTCATGTCCAAATTCTGAGCCATGAAATTAAGAATTATAAGGGGATTTTTAGATGAATTTGAAGGTTATTTTTCCTCTATTTTTTTTCGTGGGATTAACTTAAAAATAATCACCAATAAGACAACCTCATACACCCATAATAAGATCAGTGTTGGAGAATTTACAGGCACGTATTTCGCGACATTCAGTGCCAACAAACTTGAAACAATTGCCATCAACAGAAAAACATAAGCCACTTGACGGTCAGTTAAACCTTTGTAAAACAAGGTATGGGTCGAATGGTCCTTTCCGCCTTTCATGGGTGATTGTCCGCGCATTAAACGACGAATGGTAACAAAAGTGGTGTCTAGAATTGGAATAGAAAAAGTAATCAAAACCAAGGTCGTATTGCGCATAATCGAATAATCATTGATTTCAATTCCATTGTTCCACAAAATACGAATTGAAAAATAGGCCAAAAACATTCCTAAAAATTGTGAACCTGTATCGCCCATAAACATTTTAGAAGGATTCCAATTAAAAAACAGAAAACTTACCAAGGAACCTAACATGGCGATTAACATAAAAAAATGCACGTTATCCGTCAATGAAAAAGGAAGTGAAATTCCTACCATTGTCAATAAGATAAAAATGGAGACAATGGTTGAGATCCCATCCATATTGTCCAACATATTGATTGAATTCATAATCCCCACCACCCAAACTACAGTTAAGATGGCATTGACACTTTCCCAAGGTAAGATTTGAATGTCGTTTCCGGTAAACACTAAAATTAACCCGCAAAAAATTTGGATTCCCAATTTCAAAAAAGGGCGTGTGTCATAAGCATCATCAGACAAACCCAATAAAAAGGCCAATGAAACGCCAAAAAATAAGCCCAATAATTCTTTGTTTTGAAAGACATC
>JADZFJ010000231.1 GCA_020849935.1 Crocinitomix sp.
CCATTATATAATGTACCGGATGTTCAACCTTTATTTGCCGAAATATCTGAAGATCCAAATGCTTGGCAAACCTTTAAAGCAGATTTGGATAATGCATATATGACCCAAGTTAAAGCTGGTGAATCTAATGCCGAATTTTTAAACCGCAGAAATCGCTTTTTAAATCACTTATTAGCACGTTTTGGCGAATCTTTTGAAGCATATTCCCGCCAAATGTTTGATCGACATAAAACCTTGCTTAATGATCCATTAAACGGAATTTCAAATTTCCGCGCAGCGCAAACAGCAACCTTACAAAAGTTAATTCAAGATAAAATTAGTTTTGCAGAGGATTTTCCAAAAGTTTCAAGCCAACGATACAAATCGTTTGATACAACCTTTCAAAATCGTGTTTCTCTGAACTGGCATGATATGAACATTGAGTCATATAAATTACGATTGTGCCGTTTGTTGGGAATAGAAAATGTGGCGAACGAGCCAATTTTTATGACGACACAAACCCCACAAGGAAATTGGCTGGATAGTGAAGGCATGCACGTTGTAGAACATATTTTGTTGCGTCCTCACCGCACAAATGCACAACTATTAACTCTTAAGAATGAAATTTTGCCTAATTCTCAAGGCACTTTTATATACAATTCAGAAAAAGACCCCTATTCTTTTCGAATTACTATAGTCTTACCAAAAGAAGCTGGTCGGTTCGTAGAGAAGTCTTTTAGACAGTTTACCGAACGTTTAATCCGTTTTGAAACGCCTGCGCATATTCGGGTCGATTTTAATTGGATGTCGGGGCAATGTGGAAAAAACTTTGAAAAACATTATAGCCTATGGAAACAAAATATCTACCAACTTAAACCATGGTTATTTCAAGGAAGACCAAGCGAAACTAAAGTTGATCCAACGATTTCAGTTTCTGATACGCCTATTAAACAACCTATTTCCCCAGATAATTTATCGGCAATTTCGCGTATTAAAAAACCAGCACAAACGGATTTAAATCCTACTGAAATAAAGCCAGAATTAAATCTAATTGATCGACCTTCTGGTCAAACCAAATCGTCAATATTTATCTTACAAGACAATTTAGTAAAAGCACTTCAAACACCTTGTAAACTTCAATTATCAGCTTACGACGACAATCACCGCTTGTTTAATGCTTCCAATGGAGTGATTCGATTTGAGCATTTAACCACAGATGTTTTTAATCTCAAGGTGAATGAAATAGGGGGTGTGATCACATGTTATAAAATTGACAAATCTATAAATGATTGGAAAGAGGTAACCAAATTCAATCCAATTGAAAAAACGTACTTCAACATCAATGATTTTTTACGTTCTGATCATGGTTTGACCTCAAATTTAGGCAACTGTGGATTTTTTAAAATTGAATATGCACTAGATCAGCAAGATTCTGTAGAAATTTTGATCGAAGTTAGCCGTGCCAAAACAAAACCTTCAATAGTAATTAAAGATCTCCAAAAAGATACTATTCTCTCTTTTGATTCAGAAACTGATGGTGCCTTTAAAACTTCAAATTTAACTTGGGATGGGTTTTCATTGATTTTCTACCCTGATTTTCCACAAAATAGTTGTGTGACAAAACCCGAAAATTTAATGAATGAACAGGGCGGAATCATCAGTATTTCATCTCCTAATAAAGGGCTTCAACCTACGGTCATCGATCCGGGAAAATCTCAAAATGGGATGTTTAGCGTCTCAATAAAAGATCTATATGCCAAATTTGGATCGGGGAAATATCACCTTGTTTATACCTTAGATGGCTTGTCAACGTTTATTGATTTAGACTTATTTGTTGAGTTGTCCATAACGCTGTTTAACGGAAAAATAAAACTTGAACCTGATAGTGATGGCATCATCCGGATTCCTTCTGCAGTTAAAAAAATTGATCTTTTTGTGAATCTGCCAAGTGGCGAATTGAAAGTGTTTGATTTAGATGGCCAAGTTCAAAATGAAAATAACTTATTGGACGGTGATCGCTTCAATCCTTTCGGTACCGTAGCGTACTTTAAAAAAGCAGATCATATACAAATCAACCGCGATAAAGATCCTGTCTATATAAATGGACATCACTACCGCTTTTTGTATGAATTTTTGGGGGAAACTACCGAAGTAGTGTTGTTATTTGAATCTCCAAAATTGGAATTACCAACCCTCAAATTGTTCGCCGACGAGTCTGAAATGACCGCTGAGCCGTTTGTGTTAATGATTGGTAAAAAACCAATAAATTATGCCCTAGAATTTCATCCAAAGGATGCCAACGTAGAGGCGTGGATAGTTCAAGAAGATGGAAAAATAAAAATAATTGAGTCGCTAACTGTTACGACAGATTTTCAAATTGAGCGTCTAGAAGTAGGTGAAATGTATAGAAATTATGGCACAGTTCCAATCTTTATCTCTTGCACCAATGCGAACGGTTCTAAACAACTAAGTTTTACGTTAAAATTAGAAAACGAACCATTAGCACCAACCAATGTGATTGTCAAAAATACAACAACCAATAAAGAAGTCACCGCAAATGCTGCTGTTTACGATCTGATTTATGACCACAAAAACCAGAAACAAGAATTTGAACTTAATTTTAATAACGGAAATGGCGTTTTGCAAATAACTGATGAAAAAGGAAAAATTTATGAAGTTGCAGTGCCTCAAAATTCAATCCGATTTGACGGCAGTAGCCCAATCGCAAAAGGATTAGCTACGGGCCTTTATAAATGTCTTTACAAACCCAAAGAGGGTGTTGAATTGAAATTTACACTCAATGTAATCAACCTTCGGCCTATTTTTGAATTGAGAGATATAACAGAAACTAAATCAATTTTTCAAGCCACCGCAATCCCTTTATTTCCAACAGCGCAATCATATATTTGGCGCCTTAATGGAAAATATATTTCAAGAGCCAAAAATCCTAAAATTACGTTCGATTTCGAAAAGGTGGATAAATATATAGTAGACTTGACAATGCACCTCTCTGAAAATTCGGCCACAGAAGCAATGGAGATTACCACTCAAATTCTAAAATCCCGATAAATGGCGATTGATGATTTGCACATAGAAAAATTGAATTTGAATGTTTTTACAACAAATCACCCTAGCTATCAGCAGTTTCTGCAAGAAATTACACACGACATACAACATACTGTTTTACCTAAAATTGAAGCTGATTTAAAAAATTCTAAGCTAAAATTGGGAGCGTCTGATGTAGTTATCAATCAGCTAAACGTTGAATTAAATTGGACACAACAAAAAAATTGGCAAGAAACTTTAAGTGCTAAAATAGTAAAGCAGCTCACTGAAGTTTATTTAGACAAACAAAACCTTCAAGAATTTTCCAAAGACATCGCTTTTGATTTATCAAATTCGTGGCAACAAATTCGTTATTTTTATCGCTGGGGCACCTTTCCTTTTCCCAACAGATCTTTTTCAACAAGTTCGCTGCAAAATTGGGAGAATGAGGTGAGAAAAAGTGATTTTTATGCCGAAATTCTCGAAAAAACCCGCTTCTTGATTGATTCCAATAACAACAATTTACGCCGAATTTTAAACCAACATAGCAAATCATTTATTTCAGATTTAATAAAACCACTTTTCGCAAAGCCCGAAAATGAATTTTTAATGGAATGCCTAACTCTTAACGCAAAGGGTTTTCAATTTGTAAATGACGTACCAAAAATTTCTTTTGATTCAAACCAACTGAAAGTTAACGAACATAATTTGGCATTAAATCAACTAAACCAATTCACATTATTTGGAAAAGATTTTTTAACTGAATTATCAATTAATGAAACCGTTTTTTACAAAAAAAACCAAAAAATTATTGACAACCTAGTCAAGAATGGCCATCAAAATTTAACTGATTTACTTAAAGCAAATTGTACCTACGACTTGTATCAATTTATTGATTTCCTAAGAGATGACTCCCAGCTAAAAGAAAAATTGGATTCACACCTGCTCAACCACTTTATTCAAAATCCATACCCGCACGATTTACAAACCTGGCTCACAAAATTCGCAAAATCAATCTCAAAAAACATTGCTCCTTCCAATTTAATTGTCGAGTTAGTTGATTCACAAAAAAGAAAAGGAAGAGAAGATTTTTCCAATACCATTCGTTTATTCATTGCCGAATTACAAAAAAATCACCCTAACGAATCCTCCGCTTTTGAAGGAGAAAATTCAGTCGAAAAACAAGATGAACTACCACAAACAAAAGCACCAACCCATATTTTTATTGCAAATGCCGGCTTAGTACTGCTTAATCCCTTTTTACCAACCTTTTTTAAGAATTTAGGATTACAAACCGAAAAAGGAGATTGGTTGTCTAAACATGAGCAAATGGTGGCAATTTACCTCTTGAACTTTATAGCAACAAGCGAAATGGAGGCTACCGAAGACTTGCTAATTTTAGGCAAATTGCTCACAGGATTCCCGTTAGATGAACCGCTAGAAAATTGGGAAGTAATTTGCCAGCAATCTTCTGTCATTGACCTAGAAAGCGATTTAATTAAAAAACTAACCAACAATGAATTACCTAATATCCTAGAAATAATTCACCAAAATTGGTATCCAATGCGCAATTGCACTTGGACGGGTCTACAAACCGATTTTTTAACTCGCCCTGGCCTATTGGAACTAAAAGAAAATAAACAACTTAAATTAACCACGGAGCCTCATGCTCTAGACGTGCTTTTACCCCATATCAAATGGGGAATTTCCATGATAAAATATTCATGGATGGAGGATGTTTTGTTGGTGGAATGGCCTTAATATGTATAAGCAACAATCCAATTATATTTTGGCAGATGATATCTTTCGGGGTGGAAAAACAATCGTGGATATTATTCAGACTGAACCTCCAAAAACTACTAAAATAGCGTATTTGCACAAATCCGCTGATCCTGAAACGAAAAGTACTGTATCAATACCCGCTGACAAACCAATTAAAATTGTTGACTTTCAAGGTCAATTTATTAAAGTGGAATCAACGAATGAAAAGGGAGGAAAAATTATGGGATGGATTCCGGTTGCAGATACCAATGTCAATTATAATGAATTTTTAGCAGATCGGTTAGACAACAATATGGATGATTATTTATCCGAATTAGATCTAATAATTAGAACTTTTGAATCCGAAGCTCTTAAAAAATATAATTCTACAAAACCTTGGGCGGAAGGATTTAATGCAATCCCTGGAGATCAACGTACCCGCTTACAAGAAAGAACAGAGCCACTGTTTGTCGATCGTCAAGCACAAGAACTGCAGGCTAAACGCAAATTGAGTAAACAATTCATGGATGACCTGATAAAAATTTATGATTTTAATAAGATTTTTGATCCAACAAAAATGCAAGCTGATCAAAATTTAGCTGAAAAAGATCGAAAATTTGCGGATGCACGCGATAAAAAGGTTCAATTTGATGTTGGTTATGTTCCTAATTTCGCAAAAGGTGAATCATACAGTGATTTTCTAAACTTAGGTGAAGAAATGACCGCTACGATGGAAGTTCTTTATAACCCAGAAGCAAAAGGTAAACCAACAGTTGACAAAATAACACTTAACTACCCGCTTACATATTTTATTAATAATTTAAAACATAGGAAAAGTGGAGCCTCAGCTGGATTGTTCGGAATACCAACGACCGCACAGGTCACCAATAAAATTGGATTAATGGCCATCATGATAGCCCATGAATATATACACACTGCACAAAATACACAGTTAAATTTTCAAGACATTGCCAAATTACCCAATTTGCCTGACACCAAAGAAATTGAACGCCGTAAAACCATGCGCGAAATTTTGGCGCACCACCACAGTATTTTTCCAAATAAAATTTACGAAGATGCGACAGCGGATCCGGTTTTTACAGGAACCGATTTTGTGCGCGGAAAAACCGCTATTTTCGATCAACAAAGTGGTTGGATTCAAGCTTTTTTATTGTGGATGGCATTCGATTATTTAAAGCGTTACAATGCAACAGCACCGCCTGCTTCACTTTCAGAAAAATACAAATTAGAAGAACTTACAACCGATTTTAATAAACTCAGGGATGCTCTAAGCGCAGAGCTAAAAATTAATTTCAATTTGGGTAAAGAAGCCTTTAAAACACACCTCACCGAATTAGCAAAAGTAAGCAACGGTGTATTTGTCCTCCCCGACGAAAACCTTTCAAAAGAAGACTTGGAAATAATTGAGAAAAAGGCAGAAGAGGAGAAAAAAGCGGAAGAAGAGAAAAAAGCAAAAGAAGTATTGAAAGAGGTGAAGGCAGATAAGTAATAGAAATTAATAAATGACAAATTAAAAGCTACAATTAGATATGTACCAAAACGGACCTAAAGATTTCTGGCCAGATTTTCAACCAGGCAACAATCAGAAAAACATTTACTCGAAACCTGGCGATGGTAATCGTATTAAATTCAAAAAAGGGACTACCGAATTTCTGAACGAGGAGGAGGTTTTTCAAGATGAATAGTACCCTGAAGTACATAAAACAATAATTGAACTATCAAAAGAGATGCTGTGATTGAACATGAAACCAAGAAAGTAGAAATTGAGGAAACTTTAGAAAAGAATAATGTTAAAACAGACTACCTTAAAGTCTTATATACAACACAAAATTCGGGTAGTGATAATTCTGATATTCCTAATAATACCACAGAATTTGTACAAAATCCATACTTGCCAGCCAATTTACAAAAAAAGGCTGAGGCATTGCTTGATGAAGATTTTTCAAGTGTTAATTTCTATCTAAACTCTGTAAATGCGTTGAACCTTGGAGCTAAAGCTTATGCACAAGGGAACAATATCCATTTTGCTCCAGGAAATTATAATCCCTATTCTTCAGTTGGACAGGAATTAATTGCACACGAGTTAGTCCATGTTAGCCAGCAAAGAAAAGGCTTAGTAAAACCTGAAATACTCACGAGTTTTGGTTGGATGAATAATTCTGAAAATTTTGAGAACCAAGCCAATGAATGTGCAAAAAAAATTTTATATGAAAACGAAATAATCTATGAGTATCTACCTACAACGAATTTTTATTCAACCGAAGTAATTCAAATGTATCCTGAAATATTAGGAGACATCGAATATAGCAAACTCAACAATTCGTTGCGAACAGTGCAATTAGAAATTGATTCAAATGGCGATTTCAAATTCGATTTGATTTGTACTATAATGTTGATGTCTAAATCAGGCGGCTCTATTTTATTTCAAAAGAAGAGAAATAAAAGTAATTCTGTCAAATATGATTTTAAATTGAAAAACCAAATTAGTGACGTAGAAAAAGAATTTTATGTTGTTGAACATAACCCCTTTTCTGCTTTAAGTCCTTTTGTTTTGAAATTTCGAAATGACATTCTAAATATCCAAATTAATCGCAATGAAATTTCAATTATTGCAAAAGAAACGAATGACTATAAATTAGACGATAACATTGAATCCACTGAAAATGCTACACCAATATTAAATTTTCAAAATAAAAGCCCAATGGGCAGTCAAATGGGCGCCAATGTGTTAGTGACCGATCGATATTTCTTTGATGTAAATCCTTTCAAAGAAATAATTTCAATACATTTCGAACAAAATTCCCACAGAAATGGCAAATTATCCCTGATTCCTCAAATAGGATTGTTCTATCCAGGATTGCAAAATGGTGTACAAAAACCTTTGAAAAAAATTGAACTTGAAGGAGCGACACTAAATGAACTTTCAATTACAAACGAAATTATAAAAAATGCGAACGGCTTATGCTTTTTAATTAATTTCTCAAAAAAAAACACAGACCCGAACCTACAACAGAAAATTTTAAAACAAATTTATTTTTCTGCATATTATACTGGTTCCAAGAATAAGGACGTTAAAA
>JADZFJ010000232.1 GCA_020849935.1 Crocinitomix sp.
CTGTCAACATGTCAATGAACCAAAATGCGCGGTAAAGCAAGCTTTTCTTGACAATAACCTCGCCGCAAGTCGTTACCTCAATTACCTGAAAATGCTGGAGGAGGATGAAAATGAAACCTTTCGAAAAGATATTTACAAATTTTAGCGAATGCGGGTAGTTTTGCAAAGAGTGTCAGAAGCCGCTGTAGAAATTGACGGGGTAGTTCATGGAAAAATAGACCTCGGCTTATTGATTTTGGTTGGCATCGAAACAGTTGACAGTCTTGAAGATGTGAATTGGTTAGCGAAAAAAATTGTCGATCTTCGGATTTTTAATGATGCTGAAAATCACATGAATTTATCGGTGAAAGAGGTACAAGGCGATCTTTTAGTTATCAGCCAGTTTACCTTGCATGCCAAAACAAAAAAAGGCAATCGCCCTTCGTTTATCGATGCGGCAAGGCCTGAAATCGCAATACCTTTGTACGAAAATTTCAAAAATGAATTGGCAATTTTGATGGGACATCCAGTACAAAGCGGTGTTTTTGGTGCCAATATGAAAATTTCGCTTGTAAACGATGGACCAGTTACCATTCTTATTGATTCGCAAAATAGAGGATGAAAATCCTTATAATCCGAATTTAGACAGCGCCTATTTTATTAGAAGTTTTTGATTATAATATTGTCCTTCACTTGTAATAACGACTAGATAAAGACCAAGAGTCAAGTTACTGACATCAATGGGTTTTGTTGAAAACTGATAATCACGGATCACAACTTCTCCTAAACTATTATAAATAATCACATCAAAATTTTTAAGTTCTGTGATAAGATTTAACACTTCACTGGTTGGATTAGGATAAAGATCAAATTCAATTAATTCTTCCTCCTCCGATCCCAATGATTCACAATCAGAGCTATATGAAAGGATGTCATCCACCTGGGTCCAAGTAGCTTCCGAGTAGTGTGGATCATCAACAGTCACGCACGTTAAGTTCGGATTATTTATGAGGTAGAATTCAAACGCCCCAACAATCGCAGTATTATTACCGTTTTTTATCGATAAACTCTCCAACGCGCCATTAGTCAAGTGAACCAATAATAGAGCAACATTTTCATCCAAATTAAGACTTACCACTTCAGAAAAATCACAAAAAAAGAACTTCAAGGCGCTGTTATTAGTTAAATCTAATTCGGTAAAGGGATTGTTGCCACAGCGTAATTCTTTAAGAGCTGGACAATTAGAAACATTTA
Organism: Crocinitomix sp.; assembly: GCA_020849935.1. Taxonomy (GTDB): domain Bacteria; phylum Bacteroidota; class Bacteroidia; order Flavobacteriales_D; family Crocinitomicaceae; genus Crocinitomix. The sequence goes on from JADZFJ010000232.1 coordinate 1,234, forward strand.
ATTCAAGAAGCTCATTCTCAGAGCAATTCAAACGTTCTAAATACACAGTATTAGTTAAATCAATTGCTTCAAGCCCATTTGAACTACAATTGATATAAGTTAATGAGTGTGCGCTCGAAACATCAATTGATGTAATGTTATTATTTGCGAAGTCTATTTGTTCCAATAGCAGATTCGATGAAAGATCCAAAGTTGTGATTGAATTTGAATGACACCCAAAAATTGACAAATTCAAATTATCACTTAGATCAAGGCTTGTCAAGGCATTGATGCTACAATCAAGATATTCTAGATAAATATTTTCGTTCAAATGTAAATCCGTAATATCATTGTCATAGCAATCGAGCATTTGAAGTTGAATATTAGAAGAGACATCAAGCGAAGTAAGAAAATTACCCCCACAATGCAACGTAAGTAAATTGCTAAAAGACGCTATACCTTCTAAAGATGAAATTCCTTTATATTCTAATATCAGATTTGTAATTGTATCTACACTTTCGAGAGAAACGAAATCATCCAAAAGATCATCAACACCGAGGTCAATCAATGCTTGTTCAAAATTATTGTCAGGCACGTAAACAGATTGAGAGATTACGTGTGTCGAAAACAAAACGAATAGGATCGTGTATATATTTTTCATATTTAGATTAATTTTAAAATCTCAAATTTAAAGAACTTTAGATGTTCGAAAAAATTGATTGCTTATCAATTTAGCCAATTTTACACATGTCTAAACCGATCAATTCAACAATAAAATATTTGTAATTCTGCATCTGCTTGGTATATTTATAAGTAAATTCAATGCCCCACAAAACAGAACACAATGTAGTTACGGTAATTCAGCTAAAATCTTCATTAGTTTTTTTGGACTTTGCCGATTGTCCCAAAATGCAGTCCCCAACGCATTGGGCACTACAGTGGATGACACGCCCCCCAACAAGTTGGGGGGAACACCCAAAAGAGTTTGATTAAAATTAAACTGGTAATTCCTTGAAAGTATTGAATGCTGATTGAAATTGAATCAAATGATTACCTTTGAATCGTTTTGAAAAAATACTTGATCATACGGTTTAGTTCGATTGGAGACATTGTTTTAACGACTCCAATTGTGCGGTGTTTGAAGTTGCAAGACCCAACATGTGAAATTCATTACCTCACAAAAAAATCGTTTTTAGGTATTTTAGCGAACAATCCATACCTTGATAAAATCTTTACCATCAATAAAGATATTGACGAAGTAATGGTATCGCTAAAGACTGAAAAATATACACAAGTAATTGATTTACATAATAATTTAAGAACCTTTCGCGTAAAACAGAAATTGGGGGTGACTGCCACGGCTTTTCCGAAACTGAATTTCAAAAAATTTTTACTCACCACGTTCAAATTGGATTTTATGCCGAAAATTCATGTGGTGGATCGGTATTTC
>JADZFJ010000233.1 GCA_020849935.1 Crocinitomix sp.
TTTTAACGCTAACGCATCCATTTTCATTTGTTTCACCATCGCAACTAACCCGTTGCTGCGTGTTGGTGATAAATGCTCTTGTAAGCCAATTTCTTTAATAAAATTCAATTCTGCCTTAATAATATCGTCGGGTAATTCGTTGGATAAAACTGAAATCAAAATGGCGATAATGCCTTTTGCTATAATCGCATCGGCATCTGCTGTAAATACAATCTTCTCCCCTACCTTTTCTGCGTGCAGCCAAACGGTTGATTGGCATCCACGTATGATATTTTCCTCCGTTTTCAACCCTGGCTCAATCAAGGGCAATTCTTTTCCAAATTCGATGATATATTCGTACTTGTCCATCCAATCCTCATAAATCGAAAAATTCTCGACCAAACTTTCCTCTTTCTCCGTCAGTGTCATCATTTAACGTAACATATTTAAAGCCCGATTCAAGGCTTTTATAAATCCATCTACCTCAGCTCTGGTATTGTATAAACTCATAGACACACGAATTGTTCCCGGAATTTGGTAAAAATCCATAATTGGCTGTGTGCAATGATGTCCTGTACGAACCGCAATTCCTTGTTGGTTCAATAATACACCAATGTCGTAAGGATGCGTACCTTCCACCAAAAAAGAAATAGTGGCACATTTATGTGGCGCTTGTCCGTAAATTCGAAGTCCTTCAATAACCGCTAATTTTTCGGTGGCATAGTTCAACAAATCTTGCTCGTGTGCTTGAATGCCTTCAAAATCTTGGGCTTTTAACCAATCAATTGCACAACCTAGTCCAATAGCCCCAGCGATGTTTGGTGTTCCTGCTTCAAATTTAAATGGCAAATCGTTATAGGTGGTTTTGGTTAAACTCACCGTTTTTATCATGTCGCCCCCTCCTTGATAAGGCGGCATCGAATTTAAAATTTCTTCTTTCCCGTATAAAACGCCAATTCCTGTTGGTCCAAACAATTTATGTCCTGAAAAAACCAAAAAATCACAATCCAATGTTTGTACATCTACGCGGTAATGTTGTAAGGATTGTGCAGCATCTACCAACATTTTAGCACCTATTTTATGACTTGCTTCAATAATTTCTGAAATCGGATTCACCGTTCCTAAGGCATTTGAAATATGGGTAATTGCCACCAATTTCGTTTTTTCCGATAACAACGCATAAAATTGACCCATGTCCAATTCACCACTGTCAGTTATTGGGACATAACGCAACACCAATCCTCTTTCTTCTGCAATTAATTGCCAAGGAACAATGTTTGAATGATGTTCCATTTGGGAAATCAAAATTTCATCTCCTGCTGACAAGGTTTTTCCAAAACTACTCGCTACCAAATTAATGCCATCGGTTGTTCCTTTGGTAAAAATAATTTCGTGCGAAAATTTCGCATTTAAAAAATCTTGAATGCTATTGCGCGCCGCTTCATAATTTTCTGTCGAAAGTTGACTCAAATGATGTACCCCTCGATGAATATTGGCGTTTTCAGAAGTATAATACTGTTGAATTCGATCGATCACCACGTGCGGCTTTTGCGAAGTGGCCCCATTGTCAAAATAAATCAACGGGGATTTTCCTACTTCTAACTGAAGAATTGGAAATTGTGCTCGAATCAAGTTTACATCAAATTTCATACGCAGTTTGCAAATTTAGTGAGATTGTTGTTAAAAACAAGCATTGTTTAGAATCATTCTAAATAATAATGCTGATAGGCCAAAAAAAATTGGCTATTTTTGTTTATCAACAAACAAAAAACCATGCTGAAAACGAAAGAAGAATTTGCGCAACATATCAACAAAGGGCACACCTTTGAAGGAGATTTTATCACCTTGGGGGCAGGGATTTTTAACGGTGAACCCGTAGAAAAGGCAAATGTCAAAATCGCCTTAAAAACCTTAAACCGCCACGGATTAATTGCAGGAGCAACGGGTACTGGTAAAACAAAAACATTGCAAGTTCTTGCCGAAGAGATGGCGTTAAAAGGAATTCCTACCTTGTTGATGGACATTAAAGGCGACTTGAGTGGATTGGCAAAACCGGGCGAAACCAATAAACACATCGAAAAACGTGCGACTGCCATGGGCATTCCCTTTCAAGCGCAACAATTATTGGTCGAACTTTTTTCAATTTCCGAAGAAAAAGGAACCCGAATGAAGGCTACGGTGTCTGAATTTGGTCCTACCTTAATCAGTAAAATTTTTGAACTTAACGATACCCAAGCAGGCATTTTGTCCATTGTCTTTAAATATTGTGACGACAATAACCTCCCGCTCCTGGATTTAAAAGATTTAAGAAAAACCTTACAATTTATTATCGGCGAAGGAAAAGACAGCATTAACGTCGAATATGGCCAAGTTTCATCAGCATCTGTAAATACTATTATGCGCAAGGTAATTGAGATTGAGGAACAAGGGGGAGATTTATTTTTTGGAGAACGTTCGTTTGATGTGCAAGATTTAATTTTTACAAACGGTCGTGGTATTGGACAAATTTCAATTTTAAGGTTGACCGATATTCAAAGTAAACCTAAATTGTTTTCAACGTTTATGCTGAGTTTGTTGGCAGAATTGTATGAAACCTTGCCCGAAGCAGGCGATCTTGAAAAACCGAAATTGTGCATTTTTATTGACGAAGCGCATTTGGTCTTTAACGAAGCTTCAGATGCCTTGATGGATCAACTGGAAGTGATTATTAAATTAATCCGTTCAAAAGGTGTTGGGATTTTCTTTTGTACTCAATTACCAACTGATATTCCAACGGTTATTTTGAGTCAATTGGGGTTAAAGATTCAACACGCTTTGCGTGCATTTACGGCAAACGACCGACAAGCAATCAAAGTGACGGCACAAAATTACCCGCTTACCGATTTTTATAAAACGGATGAAGTGCTCACCACCCTCGGAATTGGTGAAGCTTTTGTAACAGGTTTAAATGAAGATGGAATTCCAACTCCACTTGCCGCAACCTTTATGCGCGGTCCTGCTACACGCATGGATATTTTAAGTCCTGCCGAAATCAATGAAATTGTGGACTTTTCGCTGCTCACCGAAAAATACAATAAAACCATCGACAGAGAAAGCGCTTATGAAATTCTGACGGGCAAAATTGAATCCGCCAAAAACGAACAACGCCAAGAAGAAATCAGAAAAGCCCAAGAAAAAGAATGGGAAATTAAGGAAAAAGAACTGCGAAAAACGGCTCCTAAACCACGCACAACCAGTTCGAGCAGCTCGTCCAGTTCAAGTTCGCGCCGTGTAACTAGTTTTGGAAATACCATTTTAAAAGAACTCACCCGTGGGCTTTTTGGAATTTTAGGAATTAAAAGATAACGTTCATGTTCGCCTCAAAATTACCTCACACCGGAATTTCGATTTTTACGCAAATGTCCGCCTTAGCGGCCGAGCATGGGGCGGTTAATTTATCACAAGGTTTTCCCGATTTTGAAATCGATTCAGCACTTACAAAATATGTCCACGAAGCGCTTTCTGAAAACCAAGTGCAATACGCTCCCATGGCAGGACGTATTGATTTACGGTCTGCGATTTCAGAAAAAATAAAGGCATTTAGAAACATCGAAATTAACCCCGATTCCGATATTACCATTACCTCTGGTGCCACACAAGCCATTTATACAGCCATCACGGCCGTCGTTCAGCCAGGTGATGAAGTGATTTTGTTCGACCCTGCCTACGATTGTTATGCGCCAGCCATCACCATTAATCAAGGAATTCCAATTCATTTAAAATTGGTACATCCCACGTATCACATAAATTGGGACGAGGTGAATCAACAGGTAACTGAAAAAACAAGGCTCATTATCCTAAACAATCCTCACAATCCTACAGGAACGGTATTACAAAAATCAGATTTTGAGGCCTTGGAAAAACTCGTCACGGCTTATCCATCCCTTTTAATTTTAAGCGATGAAGTCTATGAATATATCCAATTTGAAGGAAGGCATTTATCGGTCTTAGATTTTCCCAATCTCCGCGCCAGAAGTTTCGTCACTTACAGTTTTGGAAAAACCTTACATGTTACAGGTTGGAAAATCGGTTATTGCATTGCTCCACCCTTTTTCACCGCCGAATTTAGAAAAATCCACCAATACCTTGTTTTCTGTGCCAATAATACCATTCAGTATGCAATCATGCGGTATCTAAATCACACCGACCTCAACGGAATTGCCACCATGTATCAAAAAAAACGCGACCATTTTTTATCCCTCATTAAAACATCGCGCTTTAAAATACTGTCGTGCTTTGGCACTTATTTTTGTTTACTCGATTTTTCGGACATCTCTACCGAAAACGATGTAGATTTTGCCAAACGATTAACCACCGAATTTGGGGTGGCTGTCATTCCTATTTCCGTGTTCTATACCGACCAAACCGATCATAAAATCGTCCGAATTTGTTTCGCCAAAAAGGAAGAAACCCTCACGAATGCCGCATTAAAATTATGTCAGATCTAACCGTAGGCCTCATCCAATCCACCCAATTTTGGGAAGATAAACAAGAAAATTTTGCTCATTACGAAACAACTTTTTTGAACCATTTAACCGAAAATCAAGTGGATTTGTTGTTATTTCCAGAAATGTTTAACACTGGTTTTTCAATGAACGCAAATTCATTGGCGGAAACCATGCAAGGCGAATCCATTCAATGGCTGACCAATTGGGCAAAAAAATTAAATTGTCACATCGGCGCGAGTCTTATTATCGAAGAAAATAGTTCTTTTTACAATCGTTTGGTCATTGTTTCACCAAAAGGTCTCGAAACGTGGTACAATAAAAGGCATTTATTCCGCATGGCATCCGAAAACCAACATTTTACCCCAGGCGCTGAGCGTGTGATCTATGAGTTAAAAGGGTGGAAATTAATGCTCCAAATTTGTTACGATTTACGTTTTCCTGTTTTTTCCCGAAACCAAACCATCAACAATCAAAAAGAATACGACGCCCTTATTTATGTGGCAAATTGGCCCGAAAAACGCAGTTATGTCTGGAAAAATCTCCTCCAAGCCCGCGCCATCGAAAATCAAACCTACTGCTTAGGGGTCAACCGTGTAGGCGCAGATGGCAATGGCAATAATTACCTCGGCGATACCATGGTGATTGATCCTTGGGGCAATATCATAACACATCAAAATACACCTACCGAAAACTTACTAATAACAACCCTTCAACGAAAAGTGATGGACGATATTTTAATTAATTTCCCTGCATTTTTAGATGCCGATTAGGTGCTTATTTTTCTGAAGAACTTGGCGGTTTCCTTTGGTCGGCTCCCCAACGCGTTGGGAATCCACCAAAGGCCACGCTGTACGCTATAGTCCCCCCAACAAGTTGGGGGGAGCTGCCGCTTCCATCGTTAACCGAAAAATGAAATCAGTTAACATTTTTTCAAAAAAAACTAACCCTTTGGTTATAAACAACGTTAGTGATTAGAAGCATAAAACAAATCCATGAAAAAACAATTCCTCCTACTAACACTTTTTGCATGTTTTAGTGCTTTGGCTCAATTGCCAAATGCTCCTCAAAAAATTTCCAAAAACGAAAACCCCCATCCGCATATTGGTTTACCCAGCGATGATCGCGAAGCGGGCGATGTAATTTATGAAAATGATTTTAGCGATTTTGGCTCTTGGATGGTTTATACTGAAAGTGGCACCACGCCTCAATGGGAATTGGTCACCACCACCCCATCTGACATGGTGGATTATGTAGATGTTTTCTATTCACCCACCAATGCTAATGGTTTTGGGGCATTTAATGGTATTCAGTATTTACTTGAAGGCACAGTGTTGTCAACAGATGCTCTTTTAGAATTAACAAGTCCCATTAATTGCACCGATCATACGAATATCATCTTAGAGTTTTACATGGCTTATCGTGCCTTTAATTTCGATAAAATTTTTCTTGAGGTTACCAACAACGATTGGGCCTCCTTTGAGGTTTTTGAACTGTTTGAAGAATTGCCGACAAATGCATCTACGCAACAAAGAACCATTCGCAAAAACATCACCACCGCAGCAGGAGGAGAAAGTGTGGTGCGCATCCGTTTTCGTTTTCAAGAATTAGATGGCGACCTAATTTTTGGAGGTAGTTATGGCGTAATGGTGGATGATCTTTTAATTCGTGAGGCATGGAATTACGACCAAGAACTAACAAAGGCGGTTCATCGTTCCGGCATAGGAATTTCTCATCCAACTGGTTTAGATTATTATTTAATTCCAGCATCCCAAGTAACCGATATTTACTTTACAGGTATTTCAGAAAATTTAGGAAATACAGTACAAATCGGCGCCAAACTCAACGTAGAAATTTCGGAAGCTGGTAGTTTTTTTGGGACTTCCGAACTTGTAGATTTACCCTTATTTGCGACGGATACTTTTACCTGTGCAACAAGTTATATTCCACCTTCTTATGGAAACCATGCAATAAAATATTGGGTAGACAGCGATAATCCTGAAGAAGAACCCAATAACGATACGTTGTATTCATCGTTCGAAGTTACGGATGATGTTTACGCAAGACACAACGGACTTGCGACATCCTCAATCGCCAATGTCCCTGGAAATATAGGGAATCCATTTTTGATTGGCAATACCATGGATATTTTTGCGGATGACTATATTGGTGCTGTCTATGTTTCTGTTTCTAATGATCCTACCAACATTGGTAAATTAATTTTTGCGCAAATCATGTTCCTTGAAGAGGATGGCTCTTACACCTTACTTGGAACAACTGAGGACCATTCAATTACTGCATCAGAAAATGGGGGATTTATTGAACTATGTTTTGTCGATGACAATGTTGAAGTTAATGCTGGACAAACCATACTTGCATTGGCTGGCCATTATGGTGGTGATACAGAAGTTAGGTTTAGGTTAGCACAAAGTGTTGAAGAAGAAACTGTATTAGGATACACCTATGACGCCCCTGAGCCATTCTATTTGACACACCCTCGGGCTATTATGCTTTCATTAACAACTAGAATTTGCGAAGACATCCCAGAATCAATTGCTTTGGCAACTTTCTCTATTGCACAAAATTCACCCAACCCTTGCAATGAAAACACCATTTTACCTTACAACGTCACCCAACCGAGCAAGGTTGAAATTGTTGTTTCGGACTTAACAGGTAAAATCATCTTTCAAGAAATTATAGAAAATGCAAGTGTCGGCGCAAATATATTCGAACTAAACACTGAAAATTTTCCAGCCGGCACTTATTCGTATACTTTTATCATCAATGGCGAAAGTTTAACCAAAAAAATGATGGTGGTGAGGTAACAAACTACCAATATTTAAAAA
>JADZFJ010000234.1 GCA_020849935.1 Crocinitomix sp.
AAAGATACTTGTCAAAAAGGTTAATTTCTTCTTCCATACCTAATCTTTAACAAGTTGAGAAGTTAAACCAAGTGACTTTTTTAACCGAATAAAACACTTGTACTTTTGATTTTTGGCATGTTCGGGAGAAGCGTAATGAAGCATCTCCGCAATTTTTTTCATCGAAGTTTTAAAGAAATAATAATGCTCCAGAATGGTTTTACACGGTTCGCCCAATTGTCTTAAACTATCTTTGACTTTTTGCACGCGGGTTAATTGCTGAAATTCTTGTTCTTCCAGTAGTTCATAATCTTCCTCGCTTTGATCCAATTCATTGGCATCAATTTTTTGTTTGGACAGTTCTTTTAACCACAAATTTTTTGAAATCCCAAAAAGGTAGGTGCTTAATTTCGCTGTTAATTCAAACGAAACATCGTCTGTTTTTTTAATGAGTAGATACAAGGCATCTTGAAAAATATCCTGCGCATCGGTTGAGGTGCCACTATTTCGTTGTATGTATTTTTCTACCATCGGAAATACTTCTTTATAAATGGACAAGAGAGTTTCTCTGTCTTGAACACGAATTTTTTCAATCAAATTTTCAATCTTTTCAACTGATGTATGCATGCCTTCCAATGGTCTATATCCTTAAAAAATAAAAAGGTCACCCAAAGTATAAAAAAAAGATGAAACTGGGTGACCTTTTTTAGGATTGCTGATAGATAAGAAAACTAAAAATTAGAATTATGAAAACGAATCGAAGATTAAAATTAGTAGGACTTGTGGTTTTATTTATTGCTGTTGGATGCGCAAGTGGTTCCGACGAGGCAACAATGCCTTCCATGATGGGAGGAGAATATCCAGTCAGTGAAGAAATGGCGCCTGTAGCAAGTGCAACCGAAGCGGTCAATAAAGATGTGGCGGAAGAAACGGTGATGGAAAATTCAAGTCAGGAAGCCCCCATTGATTTAGCAACCCAACGGAAATTGATTCGAAATGCGTATTTGAGTTTTAAAACGGACAGCTTAGAGGCACAACAACGCACAATTAAATTTGCGGTGAAACAATTCGGTGCTTATATTGAGAATGAAGAGGAGTTTGTGACAATCGATCGCCGAAGTGTCACTACCATTGTTCGTGTTCCGGAATTGAATTTTGATCTTTTTTTAGAAGCCGCGACCGAAGGAGTGGATGGATTTGATTCGAAAACTATTCAAGTTCAAGACGTAACGGAAGAATTTGTGGATGTGGAGGCTCGAATTAAAACCAAAAAAGATTTAATGACTCGTTATATTGGCTTGTTAGATCGGGCAAATTCGATAGGCGAAATCATGGAAATTGAACAGCAAATTGCCAATTTACAAGGTGAAATTGAGTCGTATGAAGGACGATTAAAATATTTGAGTTCTAGCATAAAATATTCGACTGTGAGTTTAACCTATTACCAAGAAATTCCTGTTCCGGCCGAATATAACAATGAATTTGTCAATGCTTTTTCAAACGGCTGGAATGGGTTAATTTGGTTTTTTGTTGGCTTGGCAACCATTTGGCCTTTTATGTTAATTTTAGTGGCGGTTCTTGTATTCTTAAGATATAAATTTCGAAAAGCGAAATAAGTTGCACGAAGAGTTTAAAAAGATTTTAGACTTAAAATCAACCATCTATTTATGATAAGTGGTTGATTTTAATTGTTTTTTAATTAAGATTTTAAAATGGATCCCTTGTAATTTTCATTTCAAGATTAAAAATGTTACCTTTGCACTCTTTTAAATTAGAAAATCGTTATGAAGCTATCCGCATTCAATTTTGAACTACCTGAAGAATTAATTGCACAGCATCCTAATCCATCTCGTGATCAATCCCGTTTAATGGTGTTGAACAGAGAGAAGAAAACCATTGAACATAAACTGTTTAAGGATGTATTGGATTACTTTGATGAGGGGGATGTATTGATAATGAATAATACCCGCGTCTTCCCAGCTCGTTTGTATGGAAATAAGGAAAAAACAGGTGCACGGATTGAGGTATTTTTATTGCGTGAGTTAAACCGTGAAAGTTTATTGTGGGATGTTTTAGTGGATCCGGCACGTAAAATCAGAATTGGAAACAAACTTTATTTTACTGAGGATGATTCGTTGGTTGCTGAGGTAATCGACAACACCACTTCAAGAGGACGAACTATTCGATTTTTATTTGATGGGTCGTACGAAGAGTTTAAACAAAAAATCACTGATTTAGGCGAAACGCCAATTCCACCTTATATTAAAGGTTTACGTGAAGTTGTCCCAGAAGATGAGGAGCGTTATCAAACAATTTATGCCAAAAATGAAGGGGCTGTGGCAGCACCAACTGCTGGTTTACATTTTAGCAAATCATTGCTTAAACGTTTGGAGATTAAAGGAGTAGAATTTGCTGAATTAACCTTACATATTGGTTTGGGAACATTCAGAACAGTGGATGTGGAAGATTTGACCAAACATAAAATGGATTCGGAACAAGCCGAAATCACGCAAGAAGTTGCTGATATTGTGAATAGAGGCAAAATGAATAAAAAACGTATTTGTGCTGTTGGTACAACGAGTATGCGTGCCATTGAATCAAGCGTTTCGACAGAAGGGTTTTTAAAACCATTTTCAGGATGGACAAATAAATTTATTTTTCCTCCATACGATTTTTCTGTTGCGAATTGTATGATTACAAATTTCCATACCCCACAATCAACCTTGTTGATGATGGTAGCAGCTTTTGCTGATTTGGATTTTGTGAAACAAGCCTACGAAGAAGCAATTAAAGAAAAATACATGTTCTATTCGTATGGAGACGCCATGTTGATTCTATAAAATTTATAATAATATGTATCTTTAAACCGCCTAGCATTTTTCTAGGCGGTTTTTTTATTTGTTAAAAATGGTCGAAAAGTCAATAATTAT
>JADZFJ010000235.1 GCA_020849935.1 Crocinitomix sp.
AGAAAACTTAAAAGGGGATGAAAAATTTAATGCCGAAAAAAAGGTGGAGGATAAAATCACAGAGGCCAAAAAATTGGTCAAACAATACGGAAATGCGCAAAGCGTCGAAATTTTAATGGTGCAAATTGAAGGAGCTGAAAATCGAATTTCTTTTGAAAAAAAGGCCTACAACGAAGCCGTTAAAAATTACAATATTTTAGTGAAACAATCGAAAGGTGAATACCCTGAATATCAAGAACAAGCTTATTATAATGCGGAATAAAATGTTGAAATATTTTTTAGGGCTACTGCTGATTTTCGCAGGAAATTCTACCGTTTTTGGGATAGGTGATTACAATTCGGGCCTCTCCCAAAGTGAAATTGACGCTTATTATAACCAAATAGACACCAAGGGGCAAATCACCTCGATCAACGAGGTACCCAATGTGAAATTGGAAGAAAATAAAAATATCTGCGATCTACATTCCATGCTTCCTCCCTTTGCCGAAGATCGCCTTCAAGGGGTTATAAATGAGCTATTTGTTACAAAGGATTATGAAATCATAGTGGTTTGCCTAAATTCAATTGGAACCGAAGATCCACGAACGTGGGGAACATCGTTATTTAATTTGTGGCATATTGGCGACCGCGAAACGGAAAACGGCTTATTAATTTTAGTCATCAACGACCAAAATGCGGTTGAATTCATCACTGGTCGTGGAATGGAAACCGTGTTAACGGATGCAGAATCGTACAAAATTCAGCAAGAAAAAATGATTCCATCCTTCAAAAACCACGATTATGCCACAGGGGTAATTCGTGGAGTTGAGGCGGTGAGTGATATCTTAAATGGAAAGCAAGTGATGTACGATTCCAATGATTCCGCTTCAGAAAATCAGCCGAATTACTTGACCCAAAATGATTACGTTTCACCTCCCTTTTATCTGAATCCTTTCTTTTTATTTTATGCCTGGTTTTGTGGATTACTCACGTTGGCATTTCTAATTTGCCTCATCGTTGCCATTTCCACAAAAGATCTTCACAAAAGGTACCGAATCATGAAATTTTGGACCTTAAAAATTTTCTATTTCATCACCCCAATTCCTTTCGGTTTATTGGTTTATCTTACCCGTAAAACGCAAGATAAATGGCGAAACATGGATCGCATCGGATTTAAAAGTGGCGATTTATTGCACAAATTAAACGATCAAGAAGAGGACAAATACCTCACCAACGGTCAACTAACCGAAGAAGTAGTAAAATCAATTGACTACGATGTTTGGATTAACTTGGCAGGCGATGATATTGTGATTTTGCCTTATCATAATTGGTTCACGCCTTTTAATAAATGTGAAAAGTGTGGATTTAAAACTTACTTTAAAGTTTATGATCGAGTGATCACCGCCGCAACTTATACTTCCGCTGGATCGGGTGAAAAAAAATACGAGTGCAAAAACTGTAAACACACCAAATTAATTCCTTACACCATTGCACGAAAACAAAAATCATCGTCGGGTGGTTATTATAGCCGAGGAGGTTCGTTTGGTGGCGGAGGATTTTCAAGTGGTGGTGGAGGATTTTCAGGTGGTTCATTCGGCGGGGGCAGTTCGCGCGGGGGTGGTGCTGGCAGTCGTTGGTAATTAGGTCAAGTTTAGATAAAAAACAAAAAAAATGCAAACAAAAGGAATCAATGCTTGGCACGACATTTATCCCGGCGAACGAAATTCGGACCTTGTGAAAGGAATCATTGAAATTCCGATGGGATCGAAAGCAAAATACGAAATTGATAAACCAAGTGGTTTAATCAAATTAGATCGGGTCTTACATTCTTCTGTTTCGTATCCAACCAATTACGGATTTATTCCCCAAACCTTATGTGGAGATGGTGATCCTTTGGATATTTTATTGATTTCGCAAATTAGCATTGTCCCTTTATGCATTGTGTCGGCACGTGTGATTGGTGTAATGCGGATGATTGATGGAGGTAAAACAGACGATAAAATAATTGCCGTAGCGCTAAACGATCCAAGTGTCAATCACCTGCAAGATATTGATGAATTATCTGAGCATTTTATCGCGGAATTGCGCAATTTCTTTGAGAATTATACCAAACTGGAACACAAAACCGTCATCGTGGATCAATTTCTGAACAAAGAAAATGCACTCAAAATCCTTTCCGACAATTTCGACGCTTATCAATTAGCGTTTAGAAACCAAGAATTTTAATCAAGCCCAATAAAATCCTCTAAATAATTTAAGCGATTTAAATACCGAGAAGAGCGTTTGTAAGAATTACTTGGATGATAAATATACAAACACGTGCCTTCTTTAATCCATTCAACTACTTGGTGAAAGTTTTCGTAAGGCATTGCAGGACACCCATGCGATCTTCCTAATACACCTTCATTTGCCGCTAAAAATTCGTAGGTCGCATAATTCGCAGCGTGCATGACCACCCCGCGTTCGTTTGCCAAATTGTTGGTAGGTTCAACCCCATCCAACCGCAAGGCCAAATCAAATTTGCCAGTGTAGGTAGTAGTGGTCACGTAAAAACCTAAACTACTTTGTTTTGAGTCGTTAAGATTTGAAAAACGATTGGCATACAAAGTACCACTGTTGACACCGTGTGCCACAATGCTTTTATGCAATATTCTTCGATCACACAAATCAATGATAAATAACCTGTCTTGATTCGATGCTTTCGAAAAATCAATCACCGTTAAAATATCTTTGCGGCGAATTTTTCCCGACTGGTCTAGATTATGATACCCAA
>JADZFJ010000236.1 GCA_020849935.1 Crocinitomix sp.
ATTAATAAATCGGCTTCTCGGACTTCATCCAAGGTTGACTTGAAGGATTCGATGAGTTGGTGGGGCAATTTGCGAATAAAACCAACGGTGTCGGACAAAAGAAATGGAAGGTTTTCAATGACCACTTTGCGTACGGTGGTATCGAGGGTGGCGAACAATTTATTTTCGGCAAAAACTTCTGATTTGCTGATTAAATTCATGATGGTTGATTTGCCAACATTGGTGTAGCCAACCAACGCCGCGCGCACCAATTGTCCACGGTTGCTGCGTTGCACCGACATTTGTTTGTCTACCTTAATCAACTTTTCTTTGAGGTAGGCAATTTTTTCTTTAATGATTCGGCGGTCGGTTTCAATTTGCGTTTCTCCCGGTCCTCTCATTCCAATTCCCCCTTTTGTTCGGTCGAGATGGGTCCACATTCGTGTTAACCGCGGCAATAAATATTGATATTGTGCCAATTCCACTTGGGTTTTGGCATTTGCGGTTTGCGCACGACTGGCAAAAATGTCCAAGATTAAATTACTGCGATCCAACACCTTGATCTCCAATTCGCGTTCGATATTTCGAAGTTGGGAAGGTGAAAGTTCGTCGTCAAAGATGGCGATATCCACTTCGTTTTGATCGATATACGCCTTTATTTCAATGATTTTACCAGAACCAACGTAGGTTTTAGGATTGGGTTTATCGACCCTTTGTAAAAATTTACGTTTGGTTTCGGCCCCAGCTGTTGCCGCTAAAAAAGCTAATTCCTCTAGGTATTCATTTGCCATTTCTTCTGTTTGGCGAGAAGTAATGACCCCCACAAGCACAGCCTTTTCTAATTTTGATTCAATATGTGAAAAACCTGTTGACATGAGAAACCTTTCTTTTTTAACGAATTAAAACCATTTTCCGCCAAGTGCTTCGCGGAACGGCCATGGAATTGCTACTAAAACTAACAACAAAGCAATGGTGTAAAAAATGGCGACGGTTCTGAATTTGAGTACATCCGTTTCTTTTCTTTTTGATTTGGCATACCCCATCGTGATAAAAATCATCGCCATCGTCATCATCAATGAATGTTCGACCGAAAAAAATCGAAGGCTTTCCACCTTCATCATTCCTGGAACAAACTGAACCTTTTCACTCACAAAATATAAAATCCACCCAAACAAAAATTGAATGTGAAAAGCCACCATGGCAAACAAGGCCAATTTTTTACTGCCTGCGGTAAATTCTTTTTTGCCTCTCCATCCAGCGTGCATTTGAACAACAGCCAACAGGAGTAAAATAAGCACAATCCAGCGCCAACCAGAATGCGAACTAACAAGTATCTTAGAAATTGTTTCCATAATTGCGGATTTTTGAACAAATTTACGCTTTAATACTAGAATTAACTATCGCGGTAAACTATTTTTAACCCGCGATGGCAATAAAAAATTAAAAATGATCAAAAAAATCGCGCTCGGATTAATTTATTTTTTTCTCATTTCTCCCCTCTTCGGACAAAAAATTGGCCCAGAAAATGGGGTCGAACAATCGAAAGAAACCATTGCATTTATCAATGCTAAAATTGTAATTAGTCCAGATGAGGTGATCGAGAAAGGAACCTTGGTGATTCACGATGGGGTCATTGTGAGTGTTGGGGCTTTGATTGTTCCGCCTAAAAATGCGACCAAAATCGACCTAAAAGGATATACCCTCTACCCTTCGTTTATTGATATTCATGCAGGTGATGGACTTGAAAATCCATACCCGAAATTGTCTCAACCAACGCCACAATTAAACACTTTAAAAGAAGGACCTTATTACTGGAATCAATCCATTCATCCCGAAGTAGATGCCTACACGATTTTCAAAGAAAGTCTTTTTAAAGACAAAGACGTTTTTCTTGGACAAGGTTTCGGAAGTGTTTCGACACATTTACAAGATGGAATTGTGCGTGGCACTGCTGCTTTGATGACCTTAGGGAAAAATAATTCAGAAAATCAACTGATTAAATCGACAGCTGCCAACCATTATTCGTTTTCAAAAGGATCTTCTCAACAAACCTATCCCTCTAGTCAAATGGGGAGTATTGCCTTGATTCGCCAATTTTTATACGATGCAAATTGGTACAAATTAATCACCGCCAATGTGGACAATGTTTCGTTAAAACGTGGTCTTGAAAACTTGAATTTGCCCCAAATTTTTGAAGTTTCTGAACAGGTTGAAATTATGCGGGTGATGAAGATTGCCAAAGAATTTGGCTTGGATTTTTTAATTAAAGGTGGTGGAGATGAATATCAACAAATAAATACCCTAAAAACTTTAAATCCTAAACTGATTGTGCCAGTTAATTTTCCAGAAGTGTATGATGTGCGCGATCCTTACCTTTCGAGGTTCATTTCTTTAGCCGATTTAAAGCATTGGGAATTAAGCCCGTACAATCCGTACATTTTATACAAGAATAAAATTCCTTTTTGTATAACCACGGACGAACTCAAAAAGAAAGATCAATTTTTGAAAAACATCCAAAAAGCAGTTCACCACGGTTTGCCAAAAAATGAAGCTTTACGGGCACTCACCACCCGCCCTGCCGAATTTTTAAAAGTAAGCGATCAAATTGGTACCCTTGAGGCTGGGAAAATCGCCAATTTTTTGGTGGTTAAAGGCGAACTTTTTGGCGAAGGTGAAATTTATGAAAATTGGGTAAGAGGGCAACGTACTAAAATTAAAAATACAGCCGAACTCGACATCAGAGGGAAATACAACCTCACCCTTGCCACCACTACGTATCAATGGAGCATTGACGGAACAGTGGACAAACCAAAATCAAAACTTACCCGCATTGTTCAAAAAACGGATTCACTTACCGGTTTGGTGAAAACAGACACCCTTAAAATTGAATCCAACCTTACCTTGAACGATTTACAATTGAGCATGTCGGTGTACGAAAAAAATGGACCACAGGCGGGTGTGATTTTGTTGAACGGAACGTATAATCCAACGTTGGGCGTATTTCATGGAAAAGCCTTGTTACCAAACGGCGAATGGGCCGATTGGAGTAGCATCCGCAACGAAAAATTCAAAGCACCAAAAACGGATTCAAAACTTGCGGTCATCGATACTTCGGCAGTGAATTCGATTCGGTACCCAAACATGGCCTATGGTTTTGACAGCTTGCCCAAACAAGCTACTTTTTTCATTAAAAACGCCACTATTTGGACCAATGAAGCCGAAGGAATTCTGAAAAACGCCAACTTATTGATCCAAAATGGAAAAATAAAGGCGGTGAATCAAGCCATTATTCAAATTCCAAATGATGCTGTGGTGATTGACGCCGAAGGGAAACATGTGACGTGCGGAATTATTGACGAACATTCGCACATTGCCATTAGTAAAGGTGTGAACGAAGGCGGACAAAGTGTTTCTGCAGAGGTTTCGATAGCTGACGTGGTGCGTGGGGATGATATTAATATTTACCGTCAATTAGCGGGTGGAGTTACCGCTTCGCAACTTTTGCATGGTTCGGCAAATGCCATTGGCGGACAATCTGCCATGATTAAATTAAAATGGGGATTCACCCCCGAAGAAATGTTGGTGAAAGATGCCGCTGGTTTTATCAAATTTGCCTTGGGAGAAAATGTAAAACAAACCAATTGGGGCGATCAAAATACAGTTCGTTTTCCGCAAACGCGGATGGGTGTTGAACAAGTTTTTTATGATGCTTTTCTTCGAGCGCGTGCTTATGAAAATTCGTGGAAAGTGTACAATGAACTCCCCGAAAAGAAAAAAGTGGGCGTTTTACCTCCGCGAAGAGATTTAGAATTGGATGTTTTAGTCGAAATTTTAAATGAAAAACGGTTCATTACCTGCCATTCGTACATTCAAAGTGAAATTAATATGCTCATGGAAGTGGCCGATTCGATGGGGTTTAGGTTAAACACCTTTACCCACATTTTAGAAGGTTATAAAGTGGCCGATAAAATGAAAGCACATGGCGCAGGTGCCTCTACCTTTGCCGATTGGTGGGCGTATAAATTCGAGGTGAACGAAGCCATTCCTTACAATGCCGCTATTTTACACAAAATGGGCGTGGTTACCGCCATTAATTCGGACGATGCAGAAATGGGACGAAGACTAAATCACGAAGCGGCAAAAATTGTTAAATACGGTGGAATTTCTGAACAAGATGCGTGGAAAATGGTGACCTTAAATCCTGCCATTTTATTGCATTTAGAAGACCGCATGGGAAGTATCAAAGTAGGAAAAGATGCAGACATTGTGATCTGGTCAGACAATCCCCTTTCGGTAACGGCAAAGGTGGAAAAAACATTTGTAGATGGGTATTTATTGTACGACATCAATCAAAGTATTCTCCTTCATCAACGCGATCAATTAGAACGCAATCGCATTATCCAATTGATGATGAACGAAATTGAAAATGGTGCTCCAACACGCACACCGTATAAAAAAGAAAATCCACATTACCATTGCGACACAATGGACGAACATTAATTGTTATGAAAAATTTAATTACCCTCCTTTTAGCGCTTGCGGTTTGTGGTGTCTCGTTGGCACAACGGCAAACGCCTTTGGTTCAAAAACACAAGCGAATCCTCCTTGAAAATGGCAGTGCTCACATTGGCAACGGTCAATTTATTCTTAATTCGTTAATCGGCATCGAAAATGGGAAAATCCTTTTTGTTAAAAATGCCCTTACCAACGAGGTCAATAAAGCGGAATGGGATACCGTTATTTCAATTTTAGGAAAACATGTTTATCCCGGTTTTATCGCTGCCAACCTTACCATGGGATTAACCGAAATTGATGCCGTTCGCGCCACCAACGATTTTGACGAAGTTGGCGCCATCAACCCAAATGTGCGTGCCTTAATTGCGTACAATACCGATTCTAAAATAATTTACACGGTTCGTTCCAACGGCGTTTTATTGACACAATCCACGCCCAGAGGAGGCCTTATTTCAGGTACTTCGTCCATTATGGCGTTGGACGGGTGGAACTGGGAAGATGCCGTTTACAAAGCCGACGACGGAATTCATTTAAATTGGCCACGAAAATACACCAGCTCCGGTTGGTGGGCCGAACCGGGCAATTCAAATGCCAACGAAAAATACAATGCCACCCGCGACGAAATTTATGCCTTTTTTGAACAAAGTTTGGCCTATTCGCAAGGCAATAATTCAGAAATCGACCTGCGGTTAAAAGCCATGGAAGGAATTTTTAAGGGAGATCAACGTTTGTTCATTCACGCCGATTTTGCCCCAGAAATCAACGACATCATCGATTTTTCTCGCCGATTTAATTTAAAATTCCCCGTCATTGTTGGTGGTTCCGATGCATATTTGGTCGCCGATTTATTAAAAGAAAATCATTTTTCGGTCATGTTAGGTCGCCCGCACGCCTTGCCAAATTTTGATGAATCCCTCACTTACGATGCCTATCAAAATGCTTATTTATTGCAAAAAGCTGGCGTTCCCTATTGCATTCAACCAGCTGGCGATATGGAAGTTATGAATGCACGAAACCTCCCTTTCTTAGCCGGCACCGCTTGGGGCTATGGCTTAACTGAGGAAGAAGCTGTCGCCGCCATCTCCTTAAACGTCGCCAAAATCTTAGGAATCGATGCGCAAACAGGATCTTTAGAAGCTGGAAAAGATGCCACCCTTTTTATCTCCGACGGCAACGCTTTAGACATGCGTACCAATAACGTAGTTTGCGCCCTCATCAAAGGCAATTTCATCGACCTCGGCAATCACCAAAAAGACTTGGCAAAAAAATACAATGAAAAGTATGGGTTGGTGGAGTAGCTCTTTTTTTAATTATCTGGCC
>JADZFJ010000237.1 GCA_020849935.1 Crocinitomix sp.
GTAAAACAACGCGAAGCAATTTGTTTTGGAGAAAAAAATAACCTTTACATGACCGACGAATATAAAATGGGTTTTGGAGGTGGAAATTTGTATGAATTGACCTATAACTTAAAAAAGAATAAATGAGAAGAATTAGTTATTTCGTAGCGTTGATATTGTTTGCTTCAACCAGTATCGCACAAGAATTAGATAAAGGAGTTAAAAATTGGTACAATGGTGCTAAATATGGAATGAGTACCGATGTTGCCTATGCAAAAGTGTTGGCGGGTAAAAAATCCAATACTGTGGTTGTTGCGGTGATTGATTCTGGGGTGGATATTGAACATGAAGACTTAAAAGGTCGGATTTGGATCAATACCGATGAAATTCCAAACAATAAAATTGATGACGATAAAAATGGCTACATTGATGATGTGAATGGGTGGAATTTTTTAGGAAATTCAGAAGGAGAGAACATTAACGACGTTCAATTAGAAGTCACACGTTTATATGCAAAATGGCGTAAAATTTACGATGGAAGAGTGTATAGCGAATTGACAGACGAAGAAAAAGCCAATTATGCAAAGTACAAAGAGGTAAAAGAAAAGGTTGAACTAGAGCGATTTGGGGCTAAAAAAGAACTTGAAGATTTACAAGAAACGACAGACCTTTTAACCGAAGCAGATAAAAAATTGAAAGCTCATTTTGGAGGTGATTATACCTTGGATCAACTGAAAAAAATTAAAAAGGATCCAGACCTTGGCGAGTATGCTGAGCAAATGATTCGTTTATCAGGATTTGATTTGGATTATGATGGGTACATGGAAATGGTGAAATATTACCAAGATATTCTTGATTTTAACTACAATCCAGATATCGATCCGAGAGGGGATGTGATTGGTGATAACACATCTGATATTAATGATCGTGGGTATGGAAACAACAACGTCGAAGGTCCAGATGCTGGGCACGGAACTCATTGTGCGGGAATTATTGGTGCCTTAAGAAATAATGGAATAGGGAATGATGGAGTGGCGGATAATATCTTAATCATGTCCTTGCGGGCAGTGCCAAATGGTGATGAATGGGACAAGGATGTGGCATTGGCAATTCGTTACGCGGTAGACAATGGTGCACAAGTAATTAATATGAGTTTTGGAAAAGGCTATTCGTCTGAGCAACAATTGGTCATTGATGCGGTAAGATATGCGGAGGAAAAAGGAGTTTTATTAGTTCACGCGGCTGGTAACGATGGTTTAGATACCGATGGTGCAGAAAATTATCCTCGCCCTCAATACAAATCAATGAACTCAAAATTTACGAATTGGATTGAAGTAGGTGCCTCAACGCGATTTAAAAAAGCGAAAATAAAAGGCGGTTACATTATGCAAGATGGTTTAGCGGCCGATTTCTCGAATTATGGAAATGAAATGGTGGATGTATTTGCACCAGGGCACGACATTTTTTCGACCGTTCCACAAAGTGAATATGATGTGTATGCAGGAACTTCAATGGCAGGACCAATGGTGGCTGGTGTAGCAGCTTTGTTAAAATCGTACTACCCTGAATTAACGATGTTTCAAATCAGAGAGATTATTTTAGGATCAGTACAAAAAACAGAAAATCTTACTACTCCACTGCCTGGAGATCCTTCGCAAGAAGTGACTTTTGATCAATTGTGCGTAACGGCAGGAATTGTGAATGTGTATAACGCCGTTTTATTGGCAGAAGAAAAAACGAAAAAATAGGGTTTAGCTCCATTCAAAAATAAACACATAAAAATGCAAGCAATTATTTTTGACATGGACGGCGTTTTGATCGATTCTGAGCCGCTTTGGAAAATTGCTGAGGTGGAAGCGTTTGCAAAAGTGGGTCTCAATCTCACCTACACCGATTGTGAAGAAACCGTTGGATTACGAATTGATCAAGTGGTGGAGTTGTGGTACAAGAAAGTAGGGTGGACCAATAAAACCATTCTTGAAGTTGAAACCGATATTGTCGATATTTTAATTCGTGAAATCAACCTGCAAGGAAAGGAACTTTTGGGCGTCACCCAAAAACTAACCGAATTTAAGGCGGCGGGGTATAAAATTGGCTTGGCTACTTCCTCGTATCAACGAATTATTGAAGCGGTGGTGGATAAATTAAACATCCGATCCTTTTTTGATGTTATGCAGTCGGCCGAATACGAACGATTTGGGAAACCGCACCCCGCAGTTTTTCTCACATGCGCCGACAAATTGGGAGTTGATCCTACTGAATGTTTGGTGATTGAGGATTCATTTAATGGCATTTTAGCCGCAAAAGCCGCTCGAATGACTGTCTTTGCCATTCCAGAAAAATCGCATCAAGCAGATCCCCGACTAATTATCGCAGATAAAATTTTCGATTCACTGGTAGATCTGAATTTGGCTGAAAACCAGCTGGCATCACAATAAAAATAGCCACCCCGATTATCGAAGTGGCTATTTTAGCGATAAGCAGTAAGTATTTAAGGTAAAGCGTCGATAATATCCATCAAACCATCTTCGGTGGTCACGGTAAAATCATCAATTTCCTGATTGTGATCGGCAACAATGGTAGCCCCTTGGGTCGAATAATAAAGTTCGTCGTCAATAATTGCGACGGTAACGAAATGAACCTCAAGTCCAACAGGAAGCGTAACACCTAGGTTATAATTTAACATCACCAATTCTCCATCAATAGAAATAAACGTGGAGGTATTATCTAGGGTATAACCATCTTCAAATGATAAAGTAATTGGAGTTAATGGTCGTGGATCGCCGTAAAAATAATCACAATTCAACCAGCCCCATTCATCCGGCATAATTTCAAAAATCATATATTCACCCAACGAATCTTCCTCTAAGATCACCACACTGTCCGCAGCCATTTCCCAAATTAAATCCTCTCCATCCGGTGCCGAATTAATGAATTTTCGCATGTTAGTGGTATAAAACACTGGATTTGCTTTCACTTCTAACGGTGAAGTGAGGGTAACTTCTGAGCCGTATTGTGAAATGCTTACGTAAAATTCTCCACCCGAAACCAAAGGAGCTCTAGTACCATCCAATTTCTTACCATTGGTGCCTTTATTCAATAGGGCCATTTCAGATTTTTTGGTGATTTCAATTAAGGTAACATCCACATTGCCCATCACTAAATTGCCGTCACTATCCGCCAATTTATTGGCTCCAAGCGTCAGAATTGTTCCTTTTTCACCAACAATCGAAATAGGAGCATTTGCATTTACTACGAAATGTTGTTCGGCGTCGGTCACATTATTTTTGTGAAACGCTATTAATGCATCCCCATCAGGCGCCGGTGGTGGAACAACTTCGTGTTTTTTGCACGAGAATGCCAAAATCGCTAGGCACCCTATCAAGAGTTGAATAGTTTTCATATATATTTTTTATGTAATACAGTTCTGAAAATGATTTGGTTGCCTGACAATCAATATTTTTTATTTTTGTGTCAGAGGGATTATTATTCGGGTCGTTTACTGGCGATATTTTCGTAAATTTGACTTCGATATGGATAGCTTATACCTCACTAATTTAGCGCCGGTTGATCTGGAAGAGGTCGTTTTTGAC
>JADZFJ010000238.1 GCA_020849935.1 Crocinitomix sp.
CGAATCTAATCTGCACTTGAATCAAACCACGCATTTTAACTTTTTTGTTCAAGGATTTTAAAAGTGGCTGATAACAACGTCATTTGGGCATCAAAATGTCCAATTTCTGTTTCAATATTAATGTACGGAATGCCTCTTTTTCCGCAGTAAACAGAAAGCGAGCCATCGTTCACGTATTTTTTATTATCTTGAAGAATCACATTGATATCTAAGGCCTTAAATTGATTAAAAAAATCATTTTCAGTGGTATAAATAAAATCATCCGCAACGGCGGTGGGGTTGATATGAATTGCTTTAGTATTCTGAGCTTCCACCCCATTTGGCAAATAACTTTTTATGGTATAGTTCACATCTGAATTATTGTGCAATGCAATCACTACCGAAAAACCATCGATTCGTTTACAAATTTCCTCAGCAAATTTCTTCACCACCTTACGGGCCTTTTTCGAGTAATTACCTCCATCCTTCAGCGTCATTTTCCTTCCTTTTTTCGTAAAAATGCGATTCGGATCAAACGAAAAAACTTCCTCGTCCAAGTTAAATTGAATCCGCCTAGTACCTTTATGTTTGAGATAGAAAAAATCAAATGGCGCAAGCGCCGAATGTGCAAACAAGGTCTCAATGCTTGTCACCTCGTCTTCATGCACATTTAACACAATTACCGTCCCTTTCTCGGGCAATTTATGTTCACAAAATGCCACTTTAGTCGCGCCTAATAAATACTCAACATCCATATTCTAAACTAGCTATAGTTAATCAACATCCGATTTACTCAATTCCCCATTAATTCTGCGGTAAATACCCAAGACATTTTTGTTCTGTAACGCCAAAGGCAACAAGTCGTTGGGGCAATTTTGATAAACCACCGGCCGCAAAAACCTCCGAATGGCATCTGTTCCAACGGCAGTAAAATATGAATTACTAGTTGACGGAAAGGGTCCGCCATGATGCATACTTCCAACTACCTCCACCCCTGTTGGAACGCCATTAAAAATCATTCGCCCTACCTTTGTGATCAAGGTTTTATAGTGAACATCAAAACGTTCTAAATCTATCGCATCACCAATAACAGTTCCAGTCAATTGCCCTTCCAAACTATTAATTACATTCAACATTTCGGCAGCATCGTCACATATCACCAACAATGAAATAGGTCCAAAAATTTCGTGATGCAAAAGCGGGTTTTTAATAAAATCCAAACCATTTACCAGCGCCAAACTTGGACCCACATGTCGATTTGATTCAGGAGTTTTGGTATAAATCAGGTCAACTTCCTCCAACTTGGCAAGGGTTTCCTTCCCTGCTTCAAAATTCTGTAAAATGGATGAGCTCAACATTATCTGATCAAGTTCTAGCGCCAAGGCTTCCTTAAATTTCTCCACAAAAACATCCAAGGCATCTGATTTTAGTCCAATCATTATCCCCGGATTCGTACAAAATTGTCCCGCACTGGCGGTTAACGATTTAACCAATGTGTTCGCCCAAAATTCTGGTTGATCTTGCAGCGAATTTGGCAACAACAATACCGGATTGGTACTGCCCATTTCCGCAAAAACAGGAATTGGCACTGGACGAGCATTGGCAAGTTTTACCAAGGCCATTCCTCCTGAATACGACCCAGTAAAACCAACCGCTTTGGTTAATGGATGCTCAACCAAACCAGCGCCAAGTTCAAAACCTTGCCCATGCACATGCTGAAAAACACCGTCCGGCATTCCTGTCATTTTCCCCGCTTTAATCACCATTTCAGCCACAAGTTCGCTTGTGCCCGGGTGCGACGGATGTGCTTTCACAATCACCGAACATCCCGCCGCCAAGGCCGAAACTGAATCACCTCCAATGGCTGAATAAGCCAACGGAAAATTGCTGGCCCCAAAAACAACCACAGGCCCCAAGGGTATATACCATTTTCTTAAATCTGGTTTTGGTGTGGGCAATCGCTCGTTATCTTCGGTATCAATACTAATTTCTAGCCAATCACCCCGCTCAACAGTACCTGCAAAAAGCAATAATTGGTTGGTTGTTCGGTCAAATTCTGTTTTAATTCGCGGTTTACTCAACCCAGTTTCCAAGTGCGCCCGATCAATCAAATCGGTTTCAATTTCCAATAAATTAATCCTTATTTGCCTTAAAAACAAGGCTTTTTTCGATGACTCAATTGTTTGATAATCCTCAAATGCCCCTTTCGCACGCCCCAAAAGTTCGTCCAAGGCATCCAACTCACAAATCGGAAAATTTCCCGTTAACAATTCGCCCGTGGCGGCATTCACCCCTTGATAAAACCTCATCTTAAACAAATCTTTCCACCAAATTACATCAAAAATCCACTCAAAAATTCGGATTGCAAAAAATTAATAGATGATAAAAGTTTAATGTCCCCAAAAAGGTCTCAAAACAAAGACACAAGCTTGAATATTCTTTTGGGCGTGCCCCAGACGCTTTTGCAATTACTCCACTCCGTTTGGTAAATGCAAAAGATCTGGGTCGTGTCATCCACTATAGTCCCCAACGAGTTGGGGAGCTGCCGTTTCTACCACTCACGCGAAATAATGTAAATTTTGGTACTTAAATTGTCTTAAAATCATTATTCAAACCCTTCAATAATTGTGTTATCTAATTCTGTATCAAACAAATTTTGCAAAAGAATTGAAAAAATAATTGCATTTTGCTTGCTGTAACCGAAATTTAGATTACATTTGTTAGTGAATACTAACTAACATCATAAAAATGAACGGAAAATATAATATAGCAATCGGTTTTTTAACCATGGGATTTTTTATGATCTATGGTTTTTTATTAATCTATTTACGCGATTTTGCTCCTGATAAACTTGCTTGGGTTAACTCTTATAGTACAGGGAAACACTTCGAAACAAGGTTGGCTCACGTACATGGCAATCTATTTGCCTTTTTAAATGTCGTTATGGGTTACCTATTGTGGCATTTTAAAGACCAATTAAACCATGTCACCTCAATTTCATGGTTAGCAGTAATTGGATTATTGATGCCACTCGGAATTTTGGGTGAAGTTTATTTAGGGCTTCCACCTATTTTCGTGCTCATCGGAGCCCTTTCAATAACAGTTTCAGTAGTATGGTTGGGTATTTCATTTTTCAAACTAAAAACTGTTTAAGTATGATAGAGATGACATCACGACAATTTGAGATTATTGAATCGGCTGGAAAAATTTTAACCCATTCTGGACTGAGTGGTTTAACCACAAAAAAATTGGCAAACGAAATGGGTTTTTCTGAGGCTGCTTTGTACCGACACTTTAAAGGCAAGGAGGATATTTTAGTGGCTATGCTGTCCTATTTGGCGCAAGACATGGAAACGCGCTTCCGTGCTATTGATTCTCAATTATCTGGAGTGGCGCTTTTACGAGCAATTTTTGATACACAACTTGATTTTTTTAAAGCACATCCACATTTTGTAGTAGTTGTTTTTGCCGATAGCTTGATGGAAGAAAGTGATCGCATCAATCAACATATTCACAAAATCATGCAAGTAAAAAGAAAACACCTACTACCCTCAATCATACAAGCGCAAGAAACAGGATTTTGTACAACTGTAATTGACGCTGAAGAAATAGTTCACATCATTATGGGATCTTTTCGATTGCGAATGTACAAATGGCGCCTCTCGAATTTTCAAGGTGATCTGCGCAAAATTGGAAACCAACAAATTGAAACATTATTACAAATTCTAAAAACCGCATAGAATGAAAAACCAATCAAAATACAGTATGATCGCTCTAATAGGTAGTCTATTACTTGTAAGCTGCGCCAACGATAATTCTTCAACTTCAGAAGCTGCATTAACTGACACAACGAATTTGAGTGTACCAAACGTAGTTTCAAACCCTCATGACTTAATTCTGATTGACAATCAAAAATGGGTCATTGATGAAGGCATGCGTGTGTCTATTGATTCGATTGATTGGCGTTTGGAAGCATTTAACGGGGTAACCTTGGAAGACTATAAGGTACTTTCAACAGACTTGTCTTTGCACACCAAAACAATTATTAGTAGCTGCACCATGCAAGGGCAAGCGCATGACGAATTACATAAATGGCTAATACCCTTTATTAATTTACGGAAAGAATTAGACAGCATTTCTGATCCAACACAAGGACAAGAAATTACAGCAAAATTAACCAACGAAATTACTATTTTTAAAACCTATTTCAAATGAATTTAGCTGGCCTTCACCCCACCGACAAAACTGTTTCAGCAGTTAAACTAAGTACCAAAAATTTTTCAAACACAACATCTATCCATTTAAAAGTTGATGCCGTATTAGACAAACACCTTACTAAAACGCCGGCATTGTTACTCTGCATAACTGGTAAAACAATTTTCGAAAACGAAAAAGGCGAAAAACACACCCTCACCTCGGGCGACTATGTGAATATCGAACCTCATGTCATCCATTGGTTGACAGCTCAGGAGGAGTCTGACCTCGTATTATTGAAATAAAATTTTTTAAACAAAAAGTTAGTAAATACTTACTAACATTAAAACAAATAATTATGAAAACAAAAGGAAAATATGTACTTGCAACGATATTGTTTGCATTTGGATTACTAACTGTGTTTCTGACAGGTTCGGTTTTACTAGATTTATTTGGCATGCGTGAGAAAGAAGGTCACTATGTTTTAGCAATCGTATGGGCAAATTTAATCGCTGGAATAGTTTATCTCCTTACGGCTTATGGAGTAATAAAGGAAGAAAAATGGACGGTTAATA
>JADZFJ010000239.1 GCA_020849935.1 Crocinitomix sp.
TCGTTTATTTCAATAATGTCCATATCAGCCATGGTTAAGCCGGCACGTTTAAGTGCTTTTAACGAAGCCTCCACAGGACCAATTCCCATTAAACGCGGCTCGACTCCTGCAATTGCGGCAGATACGATTCGTGCGATTGGTTTAAAATGATTGCGTTTTACCGCCGATTCACCGGCCAATAATAAGGCCACTGCGCCATCATTTAACCCAGAAGAATTTCCGGCAGTAACTGAACCACCTTCTTTTTTAAACGAACCTCTTAATTTTGCAAGTAATTCTATGCTTGAATTTCCTTTAATAAATTCATCTTGGGAAAACAAAATAGGATCTTTTTTAGGTTGTGGAATTGAAACCGTCACAATTTCCTCTACAAATCGTCCCTTAGTTTGTGCTGCAAAGGCCTTTTGTTGACTCCAGAGCGCAAATTTATCTTGATCTTCGCGGGAAATGCCGTACAACTCCACTAAATTTTCAGCAGTTTTCCCCATGGCATCGGTGCCATACATTTCTTCCATTTTAGGATTGACAAAGCGCCAGCCAAAACTAGAATCGTGCATTTCTGAATCGCGCCCAAAAGGTTGCGAGGCTTTTGAAATAACCCAAGGGCCACGCGTCATATTTTCGACCCCTCCAGAAATATAAATATCGCCAGCTCCATCTTTAATTGCACGCGTCGCGTTAATTGTAGAAGCCATGCCAGATGCACACAAGCGATTGACGGTTTCGCCGCCTAAAGTATGTGGTAAACCTGCTAATAATGAACTCATTCTCGCTACGTTTCGATTGTCCTCACCAGCTTGATTGGCACACCCAAAAATAACGTCTTCAATTTCAGAAGGGTCAAAATTGGGGTTTCGTGCAATCAATTCACGCATCACAATTGCGCCTAAATCATCCGTTCTGACCGGTGCTAAACTTCCACCAAAACTCCCAATTGCTGTTCTTACTGCGTCTATAATAAATACATCTTGCATGTCGTGTTTTTTTGAGGTCAAATTTACAAAGTTTATTTAGAACCTGCGTTCGACTCTAAAATACCATCTAGATTTTTATTAAAATTTGAATGTAATTGCCAAAATATCGAAAAACAAAGGCCTAATTTGAAAAATGAAAAGAATATATTTCCAAGACACAGTTCGAATACAACCGAATATCCTTACCTTCGCATCTCAAGGAAATGATCGCAGCAACAAGAGTTAATATTATCGGTTCAGGCAACGTGGCAACCCACTTAAGTAAGGCACTTTTTGCCGGAGGCGTTGAAATTGTGTCTATTTATTCCAAAAATTTTGTCAATGCACGGGCACTTTCGCATCAATTTAGCGCAAAAGCCGTGGATTCGATTGCTGATTTGGATTCGAATGTGGATTTAAATTTGGTGATGGTAAAAGATGGTGCCATCGCAGACATCGCCGCGCAATTGGATAAAACAGTTCCTGTGGTACATTCTTCTGGTGCAGTTTCTATTCATTTATTTGATGGCTTCACCAAATACGGGGTGCTTTATCCCTTGCAAACTTTTTCGAAACAACGGGCACTTGATATTGCGGCGATTCCTTTTTTAGTGGAGTCCAACGAACCTGATTTTGCTGATTGGATTGTTGATTTTTGTCAAAAATATTTATCGGAACATGCCCACAAAGCAGATTCACTTTTGCGGGGTAAAATCCATTTGGCGGCGGTATTTGCGTGTAATTTTACAACCCAATTATTACAAGAGGCAGATTTATTGTTGCGCGAATCAAACTTGGATCTTTCGCTTTTGCATCCTTTAATTCGCGAAACCATGGAAAAAACCCTCGAATTAGGTCCCGAAATCGCCATGACTGGTCCAGCACGACGAGGAGATTTACTGACAATCGAAAAACATTTAGCCCAACTAAACGACCAAGAATTAAAATTAATTTATCAAGTGTTGTCTAAACGGATTATTGAGAGTTTTTAATTGATAATTAGTTTTTTAACCATTTTTTCGTTCGAATTACTCTGATTATCATAAATCTGAATGAAATAGATTCCTTTCGCATAATTTGAAATATCAATCGTCAAGATTTCATTCAGGGCTACATTGGTTGAAATGACATTTCCCGTAACGTCGGTGATAGTTATTTCAACTCCTAGGTTAATTCCTGCAATTGTTACCTGATCGGATGCAGGATTAGGGAAAATATAAATGTCTTCTAAATTCAACTCATCGCCAACAGAAATATTTTGTTGACGTTGGATACCAGCCCAATTTGAAAAACAAGTGTCAATTAAGGTTCCTGTTAAATCAAAATTCACCAATTCAGCGTTATTCTCGGTGATTAAGTTTGGTAAAAGGACAACTTCGATATTATTTTCGCATGGAATTCCTTCGTTAAAGTCGTAATAATTGACCAAATTAGGCTCATCACCAATCAATTCGAGGTTCATATTTGCAATAAGATCCGCTGGGGTTCTCGCAATGTTCCACATTCTTAACTCGTCCAAACTTCCTTGAAAAGGAAAACTATTTGTTGGGGTCAGCGACTCCGTTCTGTTCGACCCAATCCAAAATGGGCCATGGCTTGTAATATTTTCAAACGAATTATCAGAGTCTTCTACAATACCATTCACATACATCTTTAAACTGGAGCCCTGTTTGACAAAAACAACGTGGTACCATGCTGCATTGGTAATTGTCGTTGTTGATCTCAACAATACTTGGTTATCCGCAGTTTTTCGATAGAGAATATTGAAAATATTGTCATCCGTGATAAAAAAAGCAAAGTCATTTAACGATGGCGGCGGACCTGGAAAAAGTTCTTTTTTATTAAATAAATCCTCCCGGACATTCATTCTGAACCTTTTGAATTTTAACTCTACCGTATAATTTGTGCTAAAATCAATCACACATTCATCATCAATGGCAACATCATTAACGCCATCAAAGTTTAAATATTGATTGGTTTGACTGTAAATTGGAAGAATTAATAAAAAGTTGATAATCAGTATGTTAATTATTTTATTCATAAGTAACCTTTTTTAGATATTTCAGATTTAATTCTAATATAAATAAAAAAAATGAATTTCAAATTAATATTTGTCGAAACACCTCTAAACCTTAACTAAACTGATTTCTTTTTTACGGGGATAGATTAAAAAAGGAATTTTATAAAATTGGAAATGCCAATTGGCCATCATAAAATAAAAAGAACTAATTTAGCGAATTAATTTTAGTAGATGAAACAAATATTTTACAAAATAATTTATAACAAAAATGTTAACGTGTTGTTGAGAAATCTTAACAAGTTTTTATCGCCAATTATCCCCGTCAAAATACCGCCATCGGGTATTATATCTTTAAAAAACGAGGAAGGTAAAAAGTTAAAAATAAGCACAAATCAAACAAATTATTTGACGCATTTATTGTTTTGGCATGGGTATCAAAATTTCGAGTATACTGATATTTTTATAAAACTTATAAAAAAGATAAACGTTTTTTATGATATTGGAGCTAATATTGGCTACTACTCGTTGTTAGCAGAATTAGAGAATCCAAACGTTAAGGTAGTAGGCTTTGAGCCAGCTAAAGGGCCCTTGTTTTTTTTTAGAGAAAATGTCAGATTAAATGGATTTACTAAAATTTTAATAGAAGATATTGCTTTATCCGAAAAAAATGGGGAAATAACGTTTAACGAAATTAAAAATAAAAAATATGCTTATTTAGAACATAATTTAGCCGGCGAAAGTAATGCTGGTAGCATATCAATTAATAGGAATTTTGTTAAAACACAAGTTAAAACTAAGACTTTAGACCAATTTGTTCATGATGTTAATGAGCAAAGTATTGATTTGATTAAAATGGATACCGAAGGTACTGAGCATTTAATCCTTCAACACGCTTCTGAAGTTTTAGAACACATGAAGCCTATAGTCATCTGTGAAACACTCTACAATACAATCGAAGTTGAACTTCAAACTATTTTCGAGAAATATGGATATGAGTGCTACAATCACACGGAAGAAGGCTTGACAAAGGTTAAATCAATCGTTAGAACAACTGATAATGGAGTTCGAAATTGTTTCTTCGTTCATCCGAGCAAATTCAACCTTATAAAAGAATTTGTTAGTAACTAATATCGATTGAATTTCAAATTTGTTGTTTTGACCTAGATGGATTCATACAATTCTTTAAATTGGAATGCCACATTTTTTTCATTGAATTGATCGCCGATTGAATTTGAAACGTCGAAAACTGAATAGTTCTTTTGAATAACCAATTCTATTTTACAAATCCAATCTTCTAGATTGTTATCACAAAGATGACCATTTTGTGGATTAACAATTTCAGGAAGAACACCGACTCTGCTCACTACCACTGGAGTCCCCGTCATTATGCTTTCTAGTGGTACGATTGAAAAAGTTTCATAATTTGATGCGTGCAAGAAATAATCACAATTCTCGAAATAGTTTTGGATTAAGTCATTCGATACAAAGTCAATAAAATGAATTGGATAAGATAATTTTAGTGATTTGATTTCAGCGATAAATTTTCCACGACCAATCATCGTCAATTCAAAATTTTTATATTTCTCATTCAAATAAGTTAAGGCTTCTATGAAAAGGAGTGGGTTCTTTGGCTCTTTCCAATTACCTATCGCTAAAAAACGGATTTTATTTGATGATGATTTTATCGCAGGAAAGAAATTTGAATCAACAACATTTGGGATTACAATTACTTTATCTAAAGGCACATCGCCGGCAATATCAGCTTTTAAAAATTCTGAAACACAAACTACCTTAGTCGCCTTTTGAATTACTCGCCTACCGTGATTTTTATAAATGTTCGTTTTGATGAATTTTGTAAAACCTGACCAATGTTCCACATGTATTAAAGGGATATTATATTTTTGGCTCAATTTTAGACCTAAAATTCCACTCATGAAAAGTACATTCGATTGAACAAGATCAAATTTTTTGGTTTTGAGAATTTTCATCTTTCTCCAAATTAAAAAACGTTGAAAAAATAATGAATAAGTTAAAAATTTCCAAAATCGACTGTTAATTTCAATGTGCAATAATTCGCCAACGTCACTATCTAACTCGTGAATAACTTGACATTTGTAAATTTTTTTTGATGGTTGAATCGTTAATGCAACAGTTGTGAGTTCAGCAATCGTATGGATAGCTTGGGCATGCTTTTTTATAAATATACCCATGGTTTTATTGGTGGAATTAGGAAACCACGTGCAAACAAAAAGGACCTTTTTTTTTATCA